>CAZAKU010000222.1:0-9192 GCA_964485765.1 uncultured Lentisphaerales bacterium | reverse complement strand
GTTCTCAGGAGCAAGGTGAAGCGCCCGCTGGAGATCATCGGTTTGGTAGATGTTGGGGTCATCCACCCCGGCCAGGACTAGGTTGTCGCCATTGTGTGAAACAGTTACATGCTCGTTGAGTAACACGCGGATGCCGAAACTCTCCATTATTGGCACCATTGCGAGGTAGTCGTGGTTTCCCAGTACGGCGTAGACGGGGGATGTCATCTCCTTTATGAGAAGATTGAGCTGACGCATGCAGTCGTCGTGACTGCCGTGTACGTCGTTGCGGAAATCACCTGTGATTACGGCTATATCGTATTTGAGTCCTTTGATCCTTTTTATGAGAGAGGGGAGGAACTTTGGGTGCAGGTCGAGATGCAGATCGCTGAGGTGTAGGATGCGGTAGTTGTTGAAGCCCTCCGGCAGGCGCGTAAGGGTTGTTCGGTTGTGGCGTACATGTATGTTGTGGAACTGGCGGTGTCCGAATTTGTAGAGACCGGAGATTCTCAGGAACCAGCTTGCAAGGAAGTTGCAGAGGGTCAGGTGCCAGGAGAGGCAGGCCATGATGCCTCCGTAGAGGCTCATCTCTTTTCTGGCGTTTTCGCGTTTACGGCGCATTTTGTAGTGTTGGTGGCCGAGGCGGTGTTTTAGGGAAAGGCGCGATCGGGCATGTGGTGTTTTGGTTTTGCTGCTCATGGGTTGCGGCAAGAGTAGATTAAATCGTTCGCTACGACAAGTGCGCCTACCCCCATTCTTTTTCGATGAGGCCGCATTAATCCAGTTTGCGTCCTTTGCGTCGTTTATGTCGTTTTTCTCCGGTCACCCGGCTCACTTAGCTGCGCGGCACCATCCGTGGCACACTCTGGCTGTCCACGCTGTCCACTTCGTCCACAAAGTCCACCTCTAACGTGGTTTTTTTGAAAAGAGCCCTTCAGTTGTTTGGCTATATTCTTTAAGCACACTTCGGCCGCTTCGTCCGGGATATAAAAAAAGGGTGTTGAGTATTGCAAAACTTTATATAGTGTGGGTTCTTTGGCTGTTCGATTGAAGATAGAATTGGAGTATCTTAACCATGGATTTTAAGACAGAATGTACTGAATGTGGTGTTCATCTAGCTGTTACTTATCTCTTTTTTGATGGTGTACTGGAGTGCCCTTCCTGCGGCCACAGTATGATTTTGCCGCCAATGGAGCTGCCTAAAGGTAGTGTCATAGATGGCTTTACCATAGCGTCCTGGCTTGGGTCCGGCAGTGTAGCGGATGTGTACCTGGCCCATCAGGAATCGATGGATCGCATGGTGGCGCTGAAGATTTTGAAACCAAAGATAGCCCGTGATGATGCGGCGGTTGAGTCTTTCGTTAACGGGGTCCGCATCGCTGCTCAGATCACGCATCCGAATATTACTAAAGCCTTCGAGTCGGGGAGCGATAGCGGCTGCAACTATATAGCCATGAACTATGTAGAGGGAAAGACTTTGGAGGCCCTGTGTCTTGATGGTACCGCCTGGAAGGAGGACGAGGCGCTGACTCTGGTTGAGAAAACCGCCGATGCACTGGCATACGCCTGGCGGGAGCATAAGCTAATTCACCGGGGCGTAATGCCGGGCAATATTATTATTGATGCAGCCGGAGAGCCTGTTCTGACCGATATGGGGCTTGCCATGCAAGTCGATAATGTTGTAGCGGAGGAGGATGCATACGGGATGGTGCATTATATGAGTCCCGAGCAGGTTAAGGGGGATGTTGAGCTTGATCGTCGCACCGATATCTACTCTCTCGGAGCAACCCTTTACTATCTGCTCAGCGGTGCTGTGCCTTTCTCTGGCGGATCTTCCAGCGAAGTCATGCATAATATATTGCATTCACGACTGCGTGATCCGCGCCTTGATGGACATGTCATCTCGCTGGGATGCATGGATCTGCTGGAGAGCATGCTTGCCCGCCATACAGAGGACCGTTACCGGAGCTGGGGGGTGTTGCGCAAGGATATCGAGCTTGTAGCGAAGGGACAGCATCCACGCAAGAAGCGTCCCCACTCAGAGGCCTCGGTGCTGCATCGTAAGGTTATCGTTGGCGGAGGTGGCAGGCGCAGCGCCCGCAGCAGTGCCTCTGCCCCGGATGCCGCAAAGGCTTCAGCCCCGGCTGCAGCCGGCCGTGCCGGCAGCTCCCGTCCGGCAGCAAAGAGCATTGCGGAACCTTCTCCTGAAAATGACGAGAACACTCCCCGGAGCAGGCCGCGCTCCTCATACAGGGTGGATCAGAGCAATCGCGGCATGTGGGGCGTGATAATAGCAATGGTTCTGGTTGTTGTTATCGGGGGGGTTGTTTTGAGCGCTGGAAGTTGCGGAGCGGGAAAGGGGGTGCCTGTGGAGACCGCCGCGATGAAGCAGCAGAAGAGCGATTCTCAGGCAAGGGAGGAGATCTATTATTATATGAGTTCACTGGTGGGTTCCGATCCTGATGCTATAGATGAGGCTGAAGAGAAATTGGGAGAGCTAACCGAAATGACTCTCAGTGCCGATGTGAAGGAGGAGGTCGCACAGGCATTGGCAAAGATGCCCGTCCTCCGCGAAGAGGGTGAGGCCGGAGCCTGGAGAAGGTTGTCGAAAAAGGTTCATTCCGCTGTCGGCCGGGAGGGTAAGGGCAAGGGAATTGAGATGCTGAATAGTTACGACGGGATATACGCTGAAGAGCTAAAAGAGAAGCGCCAGGAGTTAATTGCGGAGCTCGGCGAATAGGAGCAGATAACAACATATAGATTTTTTCTATATAGATTGTCATGCCCAACGTTTTTATCTAATATCCCGCGACTTTGATTCGTTGTAATAGTAACTGTTGTTCTGCTGTCGGGAAGATTTTATGGAGTTCGAAATAAGGTGTGAAGGGTGTAAGGCGCTGTTTTCCGTTGGCTATTTAGAGCTCGATGGTGTGGCAGAGTGCAAAAAGTGCCTTTCCAAAACGCTTTTGCCTATGCTCGATATACCCTCAGGAACTGCATTAGGCGGCTTTAGAATTGTCCGTAAGATAGGTTCCGGGGGTATGGGGGATGTATATCTGGCACGTCAGGTGTCGATGGACCGTATGGTGGCAGTAAAGGTTCTGCGCCCCAGTATTGCCCGTGATGCCGAAGAGGTGAAGCGCTTCCTCTCGGAGATCCGTATTGCTGCACAGATGGACCATGTTAATATTGTGACTGCTTACGAGGCCGGTGAAGATAACGGCTGTTATTACATGGCGATGCGCTATATTGAAGGGAAGACCCTCGGAGAGATGCTTGAGGATAAGGGGTCTTTATCTGAAAAGAGGGCGCTGAAGTTGACAATGAAGGTCGCGAATGCCCTGAATTATGCGTGGGCTGAGCACGAGATGATACATAGGGATGTGAAGCCCGGGAATATTCTGCTCGATTCCCGCGGCGAGCCGCGGTTGGCAGATATGGGGCTGGCAATGCATCGCAAAGGGGTGGTGGATACCGAGCATGAGATTGCCGGTACCCCCAATTATATGGGCCCTGAATGTATCCGCGGTGACGCAATTGATTTCCGTAGTGATATGTATGCCCTCGGCGCGACTCTGTATCAGATGCTTACAGGAAAGACTCCCTTTTCTGCAGATAGTTTCGAAGGTGTAATGGCCCTGATGGAAAAGGAGGGCCTCCCCGATCCCAGAGCGGCGGGGAAACCGGTTTCGGTTGGCTGTATTGATCTGCTTGAGATAATGCTCTCCCGTGACCCGAAGGATCGTTACGCCAGCTGGGATGCGCTGAAGAGGGATATAAAGCGGGTTATAAAGGGTCAGCGGCCCGGCACACCCCGACCGCCAAATGGTGCGTCTCTGCTGAATCGCCGGCAGGGCGGTAAAGGCACCTCAATCCAGAGCGGAAAGGCGATCTCCAGCCGTAAGAAACGCTTGAGTGGCAGTGATGTATCGAGAGGAAATAGTCGCTCTGCTCTGCTCCTTATCATGGTGTTATTGGCGATAGCAGTATCCACTTATACCGTTATATCTGTGAAAAGATCGAAAGATAGCCGTATTGCAGCGGAGAATGAACGCAGGCAGCATAATCTCCGAATTATTCGTGATAAGGGCGACCGTGCCAGTCTGGCTGCGATTATGGCAGCGGTTGAATCTGGTGATGAAAAAAGCGTATATGAGGCAGCGCGATTGCTTCGTGATTTTGCAGTTAAGGATGGTGTAAGCCCTGAGGTGATTCGGGAGTTGATAAGTGCTAAAACAACTCTCTCAGAGATGCGGCAGGAGGGGCAGGCACAGGTTCTGAGGAACCTTCGCGAGAGTGCCGAAAAGGCTGTGTTGCGGGGTGATTATGATTCGGCAATAAAGATGTTGCGGGGCTATGAGGGGGCGTATGCCGGAGTACTTTCCGAGCAGCGCAATGATTTGGCAGTGAACTATGAGGAGCAGCTGCAGGCGAAACTCGATGCCGAGAAGAGTGACCTTGAACTTGCAGAGAGACAGTTGCAGGAAAGGATGTCTGCTGTATGTAATAAGGTGTCAGTACAGCTGGTAACGTGTGATTTTTCCTCTGCGCAGATGACTATGGTTTCGCTGCTTAATTCACCTGACAAATCGTGTGCCGATGCAGAGACGCTTGTTTCGGAGGTGAAAGGAGTTTTTTCTGTGGTGGCCTATGCAATCGATTCGTTTGGGCCGAAAGGTACAATTCATGAAGTAGATTTTAAGAAGGGAAAGGTCAAGGTTCGCGTTCTGGCTGTGGAAAATGGTGTTGTAAGGGGCATGCTGTCGGGCGGGAATGAAGTCTCGTTTCGTTGGAGTGATCTCTCGGTTCGGGAGAGGATGCAACGCATCGAGGGGAGAAAATCTGCATCAGCGGAGATACTCCGTGCTGTATTGTCAGGGGAGTCTAAGATGTTTGATCGCGCCGATGAGTACCTTGAGTCTGCGGCTACACCACTTGCTCAGTGGATGCGTGAACCTATGCGCCTCTCAGCCGTGAATAATGCGGAGGCTGAAAAGCGGGAGGAAGATGCTAGAAAGTCTGCGCTGCTTGAGAAACAGGCTTTGCTGGAGTTCAAGAATATATTGTTTGCTTTGGGTGTGCCCTCGCTGATTATGCAGGATGACGATGCGATCCTTACGCTTCTCGAAAAAAAGGAGCTGGATGAGGAACGATTGGAAAAGCACACCAGGCGGTTGAATGAGTTTAGAAAGAGGTTTTTCGCAACCGAGATTGCCGCAAAAAGAGCCGACCTTATAGATGAGCTTGAGAGCCTTGGCAAAGATGATCCAGTAGAGCCTCCTGTGCTCGAAGAAGTGCCTGTGCCGGACGCAATAGAGGAACTGATGAATTAGAGCGGCCGCTTAATCCTGTATGACGTCTTGCATGCGGCTTCGGGTGGCTTCCCGAGCCTGGCATCGAATACGGTCAGGCTTAGGGTCAGCTCCTCATCATGAATATTCAGAGCGTTAAGATCAAGGATGAGATTTACAGCGTATGTGTATTGCGTGCGTCGGCCCGACAGCATGGCTTCGGGATGCCCCCACCCAGTTTTTGGCACAATAAGCAGATATGGCGCGGGGGTTGCGGTGAGACATGCTTTTTCGGGATGAGAGAATATGACGCTTATTTCGGGTTGCTCGTTCAGCGCTTTCAACGGTTCCCATACGTTGGCGTGAAACAGCTTGTTGGTTCCGTTCGCGAATGATGTAATGTTCAGGTCCGAGTTTTCGACTTGGACCTTGGCCGCCCCGGGCTTTTCCTGCTGCCATACCAAGCGTGCTTCATATGCATTCTCAATAGCCATGGATGCGTTGCCGTTGTTGAATGTTACCTTTAGAGTGTTGCCCTCGGTTTCAGTAGTGGCCGCTGTAAGTTTTTCGCCGACACTCTTTGTAGGAGGCAGCCCCGCGAGCGGGATGATTTGGGTCTCGGAGTAGGATGGTGCCGGGAAAGCCAGATCGAGATTACCCGATTTTGCGGCAAGGGTCAGGGTTACGTGATCCCCGCTGCGGATGTCACGCCAGGGGGGGGTTATCATAGGGTCTTCGACCTCCAGGCGCAGCACAACAGATGTATTGTTGTGACTCATTTCGGCAACGGCTTTCAGATCGCCTGAGTAGCCAGCAGGGGAGGTTAGGTATTTCTGCTCGGTATCTCTCTTTGCGGCCGATGCGTTGATCCGGCAAAGGGAGAGTGAACACACAAATATGGCCAGGAATACCCGCTGTATGCATGCCGTGTGACCAGGCTGGGCTCCATGAGTCCGGAAACCGGTTTCTGGATTACAGAGATCATCCGAGCGTTTTGCTCCCTGCAGCGACGCTCTTCTATCTGGTAAGGCGGTTGAATCCATTGTCGGTTTACACGGTAATGTTGTTCAGGGCGAAGGCGTTCATGCGAATCATGAATAGGTTGATCAGCATAAGGTAGATAGTCCAGAGCCAGTACGGAATCAGGATGATCGTTGCAACGCGGCTCTGTTTACGACTTGCCAGTATCCAGACGCTGGTGGTTGCCCACAAAAATGCGGCACATACGAGGGCCGAAACCGGACGCATCTGTTCGAAGTAAATGAAGGGCCAGAAGAGGATGCAGAGGTAGTGTAGAAGGAAACAGGTATAGGCGATTCCATTATCTTTGTCTCTGTTCTGCCAGTGTCGCCATGATGCCAGAGTCATTATCAGGTGAAGAGCTACCCAGACGGGGAGCAACGCCACGGCGGGTATGCATAAAGCAGGCCGTTTAAGCGTTAGAAACATATCCTGCAGCCCACCTGCTGCAAAGATTGCGCCAAGACAGGCGGAAACAGTGCAGATCAATGCCGAAAATGCCAGTTTAAGAGGGGACGACAGCCAGGACGTCCGCAGTTCTGTTGATTGTGTTTTCACGGCGTGGATTGTAGCCTAACTTGCATGCCGACGACAACCCTGATGATAATTGTCTATACAGAAAAGGGTTTCTGCAATAAAAACGGACTTCGCTGCGTTGGATTAATAGTCCTGCGGAACTTCGTGTGGAAGATCCGCGAATCAATTCAATATTAAGGAGAGATCATGAGAATAGTGCATATATCGATAGTAGCAGCTCTGGCAGCCGGGGCAGTGGCTGTATCAGCTCAGGATGAACGTCCTCAACGAGGCAGAGGTAACCCTAACCGTCTTTCACAGCATTTTATGGATATGAAAGATAAGTTTGATGCCGATGGCGATGGAGTGCTGTCGGAGGAGGAGCGTCGCAAGGCTCGTGAGGAGATGCCGCGCATGATTCGCGAAATGCGTGAGAAAGCGGAGAAGGATTTTGATCTCGATGGTGACGGTCAGCTCTCCGATGATGAACGTCGTAATGCACGTACGGAGATGATGGAGCGCGGCCGTAAGCAGCGTGAGAAGATGACTGAAAAGTTCGATACCGACGGTGACGGAACGCTTTCAGATGAGGAACGCGAAGAAATGCGTGACTCCTTCAGGAGAGGCTTCACGGGAAGACCCAGGGACCCGGAGATGCCTGAGGAGTTGAGAGAGGGGCTATTGGATATTTATGATGCCGATGAAGATGGTGAGCTTTCGGAGGAGGAGTGGTTTACTGCACGGAAGGCCATGTTGAGGGCGGGCGAGAAGGCAAAGCAGGATGCTGAAGCGGGTGATGCTGAAGCGGCTGGTGCTGATGCGGCCGGTGCTGAAGCGGCTGGTGTTGATGCGGTCGGTGCTGAAGCGGGTGGTGTTGATGCTGCTGGTGCTGCTGACGCTGCTGAGTGGGAGGAGCATCCGGAGGACGCGGCTGCTGAAAGGGGTGTGAAACCTGTGGATCAACGGCGGCGCGGGGATAAGAAGGCCGAGTGGATGAAGAAGTTTGACGTTGATGGTGATGGTAGGCTTTCGGAGGATGAGCGCGTTAAGGCGCGTGAGGCAATGGCTAAGCGTAAGGCTGAGGCGGGGCGCAAGCCGCAGCCTGAGCGGAAGGCACCGGAAGGCGATTGGGATATGTGATTTGCTTTGGGGTGCCACCTTCACATCTCGGAAGCTCAGGCTGACGCCTCGCTTCCTTGATGAGCCCGCTTTGCGGGCGTTTGGGGAGTGGATTCCGTAATCGTTAGCCGTGTTTCTCTCACTCTTTCTAGCACACTTAATCCCACACTTTGTCCCCACCCTTAGTCGGTTACACCTACTCGAGTCGCTTAGTCGAAGCAGTTGGTCTGCCACTGCGCGGCATCACGTGTGCGAAGCCACGTTTGCCACTGCGCGGCATCACGTGTGTGGGTTGCTAGATGGGGAGTGGTTTGTCGATAATGTCGCATCAATCCAGTTTGTGTCGTTTGCGTCGTTTATGTCGTTTCTCTCTGGTCTCTCAAGCTCGCCGAAGTGGTTGAGTCGCATAGCAACGAGGTCCACTCGGTTTCTAAAAGCTGCCGAATTAATTACAAAAAGTGAAATGTACATATACGGAATGATCCCGTTGCCGTATATTGGTGCCACATAACCGCGGTAGCGCGGGGTGTGTTTGCAGGGGTGGTGCGTCTGCCCTCTTTTATGCGCGAAATAAGATTTAAGCTATGGGGGGCGATGTGCCGTCGAAGATTATAGAGAGTGTCGAAACTGAGTTTAATAAAGTGGATGTATGGCAGCATGCCGACGGTTACGATTTTGAAGTTGCCGGGGGGACTCATGCAACATGGCATCGCGGCCGCGTTATGACCGGCTACGCATGGGATGCGCTCACTGCCGGCAGTGCTCTGTTTCCGGGTTCGGCACCACGCAACCTTCTTATGCTGGGGCTGGGTGGCGCAACTGCATGTAGGCAGCTGCGTAAGATCTTTCCTGACCTCGCAATAACGGCCATTGAGATAGACGCACAAATGATCGATCTTGCCAGACGTTATATGGAGCTGGACAGTCTCAATATCGACATCCGCATCGGTGATGCGTATGAGATGCTGGGTGAGATCGATGAGCGTTTTGATGTTGTGCTGGACGATGTTTATCTAGGAATGGGGAGCGATGTACTGCGCCCCGAAGTAGTGGCCGATGAGGTGCTAGAGCGCTTGGCTTCACTCTGTACCCGGCGGGGGATAGTTGTCGCAAATTTTGTAACCGGTAGCGGGCATGAAGAGGCGCATAAAAAGGCGCGGGATGCTTTCGCCTCCACCTTCGATAATGTTCGCTTTGTGCGCCCGCCATTGGGGTTTAACGAAACTCTTGTGGGCGGAGAGTTCCTGGCCGAGAACAGTCGCCTGCG
>CAZAKU010000221.1:0-2572 GCA_964485765.1 uncultured Lentisphaerales bacterium | reverse complement strand
CCAGCTCAGGAGTGCGGTGCGCCGATATCACTCTTACTTCACTTGAAATATCAAAAATGTCGAGTGTATCTACTGCCGTCTGTACCAGTGGCCAGTCCGAATCACTTCCCATTACTATACCGATAACTGCGTTACTGTCGTTCATATGTTCCTCAGGTGTTAATGTTAAAGTGCTTTCGAGGCAATATCTGTACGATAATGCGCCTCATCGAACTTGATTTTCAGGATTCCCTGATATGCCTGCTTTACCGCGGCCGCAAGGTCGTCTCCCAGTGATGTTACTGCGAGAACACGCCCGCCACTGGTTTTGATTACTCCGTCTTCTTCCAATGTTCCGGCATGGAAAACAACAGTATTATCGAGTTCTCCCGCATCTTCCAGGCCTTCAATAGTTATCCCTTTCTCGTAGCTTCCGGGGTATCCTCCTGATGCCATTACCACACAGGCGCAGTGCTCCTCTTTCCACTTAATCATGCTGTCGTCGAGTGTGCCATTAACAACAGCCATTAATACAGGAAGCAGGTCGCCATCTATACGGGGGAGCACAACCTGGCACTCCGGGTCACCGAAGCGGCAGTTGAACTCAAGGACCTTAGGGCCGTACTTGGTAATCATTAATCCGCCGTAAAGCACTCCTTTGTAGGTTATACCGCGCTTTTTCAGTTCAGATAATGTGCGCTCAAAAACCTGCTCCCGGATTACAGGCCACAGTTCATCGGTTACAACCGGGGCAGGGGAGTAGGCGCCCATTCCGCCTGTATTGGGGCCCTGATCGTTGTTATAAGCGCGCTTATGATCCTGCGAGCTCGCAAGCATAACGATATGTTCACCATCGATAAGTGCCAAAATTGAGGCCTCTTCTCCCTGAAGAAACTCCTCTATCAATGCCGTACTGCCAGCGCTCCCGAAACGATTATGGTCAAAAATCTCACTGATGGATGCTTCAGCTTCGTCGCGGTTGGTGCATATATATACCCCTTTACCGGCTGCCAAACCATCCGCTTTGATCACCACGGGGACACCAAATTCATTCAGCGCAGCTCTTGCCTCATCAGCACTTGATACCTGAGCTGATGCGGCAGTAGGTACACCGGCTGCCTCCATTATCTCCTTCGCGAAGATCTTGCTCCCTTCCATGACTGCCGCATCTTTGTTAGGTCCGAAGACGGCAATGCCAATGGCCTGAAGCTTGTCTGCAACTCCTTCGCAAAGAGGAACTTCGGGGCCAACAACCACTAGGTCAGGGCGGTTCTTGGCTGCCCATTTAACAATAGCGTCAATATCCTCGGCCCCTATGGCAAGGTTGGTCGCAATAGCGCTTGTTCCTGCATTTCCCGGCATACAATAGAGGTCCGGCTTGCTGCTGTCGCTCGCCAGCTTCCATGCTATAGCATGTTCGCGGCCACCGCCGCCTACAATCAATATTTTCTTCATAGCGGTGGAATGCTCGCCAATTTTTGCTCTGTAGTCAAGCCACTGATGCATGAATACTGCTTTCTTCCATAAAAATGGACAGTTGAAACGGTACAACAAAGGGTGTATGCTTTATTGATGACAAAGTGCATATATCTTAATGCGTTTGGAGCATCTATATGACGATTACTGAATGGCTGGGCCGTATGCGTTCGATGAATGGCTCGGACCTGTTTCTGACAGAGGGAAAATCACCCCGCTTACGCGTGGATGGCAGGCTTATCCTTTTTGAGCAGGAAATTGTCACTCAAGACGATTTTTTGCTTTTCTTCAATGATTGGCTTGCTGATGGGGTTCTGAAGCGTCTCGCAGCTGAAAAAGAGATGGATATTGGGCTCTCTGTGGATGAAAAGAACCGTTTTCGCATAAGCCTATTCCGCCAGAAGGGGCAACTCTCTATGGTTGTCCGACAGGTGCCCGTCGGTGAGTTCGACTGGGAAGCTCTGCGTCTGCCTGAAACGTTAAAAGCGTTCACCGAACTTTCTCGTGGATTGGTGCTGATATCAGGGGCAATCGGCAGTGGCAAGAGTACAACTATGGCAGCTCTGCTTGACTGCATTAACAGTCGCATGGCCTGTCATATCCTTACCATCGAGGATCCGGTGGAATTTGTGCATCTCGATAAGTGTGCGCTTGTTTCACAACGTGAAATAGGGAGCGACACCGCTGATTTTCTGCCAGCCCTGCGCTCCGCGCTTAGGCAATCGCCTGATCTGATCTTTATTGGGGAGTTACGCGACTCTGAGACGGTCAAAGCTGCCATATCAGCCGCGCTTACAGGGCACCTGGTTTTTGCCACCCTGCACTCTCAGGATGTTGTTCACTCCTTTGAGCGATTGATGGGCATGTTTCCCGAGAGAGAAAGAGATCGCATAGCACTGGATTTAAGCGTTGCGCTGGAGGGAATCGTCTCACAGCAGCTAGTTCCCGGCATTGATGACATTGGGCTAGTTTCTCTGTTCGAAATTTTCTTTAAAACGCCCTTTGCTGAACGTCTGATAGCAAATCGGCGCTTTATTGAGATTGAGGACGTTATTAAATCGCACGAAAGCGATGGGATGGTGAATTTTTCAAAGTCACTGGCGGACAGTGTGGAGGG
>CAZAKU010000220.1:0-4541 GCA_964485765.1 uncultured Lentisphaerales bacterium | reverse complement strand
GCAAGCAACCACGCACTTGTCACGGCGTAAAAAGCGAAGCTCGAGGCCGGAACCCACCAACACGCGCAACCACGCAACCCACCCACTCACCACTCTATACAAACGCCCGCAAAGCGGGCTCATCAAAGAAGCGGGCGCAGCCCAGGCTTCTGAGATGTGAAAGGTGCCCCCGTTGGCGCCAACAAATCACACACTTAATGGTCACGGCGTAAAAAGCGAAGCTCGAGGCCGGAACCCACTCCGGCCCCGCAGGGGTGGCACCCGAGGAGCAGTTGAGGTCGCCCGAAGGGCCGTGAAAAGTGGATGGCGAGATTACTCCGAGTACAAGGAGTAGCTGTAGCCGCAATACTCCCGTATGCGGCTGCAGCGAGCGACGCAGTAATCGGGGTGAGCTCGACGTTCGCTTTTCGCGCCTCAACTGCTCCTCCGCGCTGCAAAGCGCGTCCCGAACAACCCGACCCGCAACCCGCGCCCCAACAAGCAACCCACTCCACGCAACCCACGTACGCAAGCAATCAGGCTCCTCTCATTCCCTCGGCATATCATACTCATCCAGGGCAAGCGACGCGGCAAACCGCAAATTAACAGCACAAGCCAGGGTTATCCCGCAAAAAATGCACAGCATTATCCCTATCTGGTACTTAATAGCGACCATCGGAATGCTTCCCCCCAGGATCTGGCCTGTCATCATTCCGGGCAGCGAAACAAGCCCCAATGTCGCCATTGTAGCCAGAGATGGCGACACCGCGGCCCTCATAGCCGACCTTATATATGGTGCAAGCGCCTCACTCCTGGCAGCCCCCAGCAGCAGCCGCGTCATATACCCTTTGCGATCCTTGCGCAGCGAAGAGAAGAACCGTTCAAGAGCGATCACATTACCACGCAGACAGTTCCCGAGGATCATCCCGGTTATCGGAACCACATAACGTGCTTCATAAAGTGGTGTCGGTCGGATTACAACACCCACAAAGAAAAACATCATGAGCACCGCCGACCCGGCGGTACCGATATAAAGCGGCCAGAAATAGCGACGCCAGGGAAGACCGGCTTTCCCCAATGTGCTCATATTCGCAAAAGTAACCATCACAGCAATCCAGACAGCATTAAGCCATAGTGAATTAACCCTGAAAAGAAAGCGCAGATAAAGCCCCACTAGCAGCAACTGCAGGGTCATACGGGCAATGGAGACTACCATCTCCTTCATAAGGCCAAGGCGCAAACGCAAAAACACTATTGCGGGAAACAGAAGCAGCGAGAAGAGTACTACCATATCGAGAAAACTAAGATTCACCACCTGCAACGATTCAGACATCCGACACCTCTGTAACGTTATTCAGCATCTGCCTCCGCTCCACTACTCCCCCATTCACCAGCTCCAGCAAACGATCGCAGCGTCGGATCCAGTCGAGATCATGGCTGACAGAAAAAACCGTCAGCTCCGGTTTTGACAACAGCTCAAAAACGGCTGATTTACTCTCGGGATCAAGAGACGAAGTCACCTCATCCAGCAGGAAAACACGCTTTCCAAGCAGCGAGGCGCGGGCAAGAGCAATGCGTTGCTTCTCTCCGCCTGAAATAACATCGCATGAACGCGAAAGCATATCGGGGTCCAGCCGCACAGCGGTCAATGCACTTATCAGCGCCTCATCAGCGGGTTGCGCTCCCCTGTGAGCCTTGAAACTGAAAGGCAGTAACAGTGCATCGCGCACGCTCTCCGCTCCCATCACCGGTTCCTGCCCCACAAAGGCGACCTCCGCCCTGATGCGCTGTACAGTTGCGGCGGAGACCTCCCCCCCGTTAAACAGCACATTTCCGCCAACAGGATGGAATCCACCCACCAGCGAAAGCAGAAGAGATGTTTTGCCACTGCCGGATTCCCCGGCCAGAGCAACCTTCTCCCCCTGGGCGACATGAAAACTCACATTGCGAAGAATGTCGCGATCTCCCGCACGAAGAGTAACATTTTCGTATCGTATCATCAGTAAATCCGCCATCCCTTCCTCATCCACATAAACAATGAGCGGGCCCCATTGTGCCACGAAACAAATGGCATGGCAAACCGCGCTTTATCTTTTCGCGAACTCACCTAACGCTTGTTCGCATGCTGTTTGACAGACCACATGCCACCAAGTACAGTTAGCATAATTGTATGACAGGTTTGCATTTGACAATATCCCGGTCATATCATACCATCTAAGTGGTGTTTGAAGGGCGCCACCTCACCTGCGGGAAGGACTTAGCCCACCTTCATGAGTTTAGGTTATTAGACTAACCTTCTTTCTGTCCGTGGTAGCAGGTGCCGGACGTAAATGTGAAAGGAGGTCGTAATGACCAAATCACTGCCGAACAACCCTAGTCTCGAACATCTAAAGAACGAGGCGAAGGCAATCCTCAAAGCGCACAAAGCAGGCGACAAGTCTGCGAGTTCACTCCTCAAGCATCTCAAGAAACTGTCCAGAATGTCGGACGATGAGATTCTTGGCACGAAGCTGTCCCTGTCTGATATCCAGTTTGCGCTGGCTATTGAGTATGGCTTCAAGAACTGGGCACAGTTAAAGGAGCATGTGACGCAGAACCCCAACACTTCCGGTATCGAGGATGACCTGTCGAAAGCCAAGGGCCTCGTCCTCGAGATACTTGAGGGCGCGGTCAAAGGTCGAGCATCGGATATCCACCTCGAGTGGGTCGAGGGACAGCTCGCAGTCCGTTACCGGATCGATGGTCAGCTGAAGGCGATCGACACGCAGATCCCCGCAAATCAACAGCACGCTATTGTTGATAGTCTGAAGGAGATGTGCGCACTGGACATCGAAGACAGGTCACGTCCCCAGAGCGGACGAATGGACGCGGAAGTGGCGGGAAGACGACTGGACTTTAGGGTGTCGATCATGCCCTACATCAGTGGGGAATCCGCTGTCGTGAGAATAATGGATCGGACAAACACGATGATTGGACTCGACAAGCAGGGAGTGACGCCGACTAATCTCGCAAGATTGAGGAATTGGGAGAACAGACCGAACGGAATGTTCTTCATCTCCGGACCGACTGGGTCGGGGAAAACCACGACGCTCTACAGCGTATTGCGGGAGATCGACCCAAAGAAGCGCAAGATCATCACCTGTGAGGAGCCAGTCGAGTATATCATAGAAGGCATCAACCAGCAGAACGTAGACCCCGACAACGGACTGCCAATGACGAAGGTGTTGCGCGAGGTGATGCAGCAAGACCCCGATGTAATAATGATCGGAGAGATCCGCGACAAAGAAAGCCTGTCTGCGGCTATTCAGATGTCTCTGACAGGCCATCTAGTATTCAGCTGCATGCATACGAATAATGCTGCGGACGGGGTACGTCGTCTGATGTCAGTCGCCCCGGAGTCATACCGCTTGAACAGTTGTCTGATTGGTGTGATGGCGCAGCGGCTGATTCGCAAGATATGCACAGACTGTCGGGAGGAGTATGAGCCAGAGGCATGGGCGAAGGAAGCCTTCGATGGCGTGGATGACATCAGATGCTTCAGGGGCAAGGGCTGCGATGCCTGCGGAGGAATAGGTTTTCGTGGCCGCACAGCTGTTCAAGAGCTGCTCGAAATGGACGATGCGCTGCGGAACATTGTGGCGCAGGGCGGAACGGTCGAGGAGATCCGCGAACAAGCTATGAAATCGGGCATGCTAACAATGAAGCAGGACGGCATCGCCAAGGTCATTCAGGGCATTACAACGCTCGAAGAGGTGCTGCGCGTCTGCTAAACAACATGAGGTCCACCGGCATTATCTGTCGGTGGGCCCATTCCCTCTTAGTTCTTCGGAGCAAGATTGACTGTTGGCACCTGTTCCAACAGAAGTATATAGTGGTGAGCATGATAGGTAGGGGGAACGATAGAGTGAAAGAGATTTTCTAGAGCCTACATCTCATTTCTCTGCGCTTCCGTAGATCTGCCACACCACTAGCATACAACCAGCTCAACGTTTCAAATCGCAGGAAGTGAATGCTCAACCATCATTACCAGCTTTCACTGATAGCTCCTTAAGGCGAGACTGCAATTGCTGATTTGCCGCAAACACGATTGCCTTGCCATGTTTGCCCTGTTCAAGCAGGCCGAGCTCAACCAACGCCAGTAAATCTGCGCGTGCCGTCGCATAAGCGACACCATGACTCAGCTTATGGCTGGCGATCGTGTATTCCTGGGAGGGGTGTCGCAGGGCATGGATAACAAGCGCCTGCTGACGATGATTCAGGCGGCGCAGGTATTTAAGCCGGGCCTCTACATCTTGAACTTCACCGCGTTTCCGCTCTATATATTCATGCAACTCCCGGATTGCACGGTTAATCACCTCAGCCTGATAGATTATGAAATAGTTCAGATCGTTCTCGTCACTCTCGGTATAAAGAAAACTCCGTACATATTTTGCGGATGCCTTCATCAGGATTCGGGAGATCGAAACAAACTCAAAGAGCCAATATCCACTTCGCAGCATAGACCAATAGAAGAGAGCACGTGCGGTCCTTCCGTTTCCATCATAGAAGGGATGATCATAGGC
>CAZAKU010000219.1:0-2920 GCA_964485765.1 uncultured Lentisphaerales bacterium | reverse complement strand
ATACTGTTTCTTCATCATCGTCCTTAACTTCCCAGCACCTCAAATTGAGGGTGCCATTTTCAAAAGATAGCGCTCTGCTTCAGGGCTCCAGAGACCATTGTTCTGCTCAACAATTGCGGCTAGACCAGCATAGAATGGCCCTTCCATCGACGATAAGTCGTCGAGCGCCAACAACGGCAGGCGAACCATCGTATAAATCAACTTCTTTCCACCGGGGATCTTCGGCAGACGAAGCGTAGTGTCGATCACCGCGTCAAGCCCCCCCACATGCGTGATCATGGTTGAGGGATTCAGTAACCCCTCCTCCATCATCCGCAGAGACTCCAGCATATCATCCGTATTACCACCACTGGTACCCACCACGTGTGTAGCTGCATAATGAACATTGTAAAAATTCAATTCGGCGGTAAAGTCGCTGTTCGTTGGGCCTGCAAAAAAGTTTAGGCAGCCGTCAAAGGTCAACAATCTATCGGCCTGCTCAATCAATGCCCGAACCGGAGCATACACAAACAGATCATTAAAGCCCTCTCCTCCCGGTGTGAGCGACTTCAGGTAATCAACGCCCTTTCCATCTTCTGCCGTATTCACATAAACCAATTCAACCCCGTTTGCCTTAGCCTCCTCAACCGTGAATATAGATGCCGCGCGCGCCAGCCGGCTGGCATCTATATCGGTCACCACCAGCAAGCCCGGCTTGCGGTCGCAATGAATGGCATAGTCGATAGCACCGAGACCCATCGGGCCGACGCCGGCCAGCAGAGCCATCGCACCACCCTTAACAATCCCCATCTCATGGAGATAGCTCCCGGGACGGGTGTGATAGTTGGCATGAAATCCACCGACAATACAGGAGATCGGTTCCGATAGTGATCCGAGATAATAGGCATCCCCTTTAAACGGCAACAGGCAATTATGCTCCATTACCTCAGCCGGGATAATAATGTACTGTGCATCGCCCCCAATGTAGCGGTAGGAGTAACCGGGAGCCGAAAGGATACCAACCGGACCATTCTCATAATTTATAGCCGGCTGAATCGAAAACTTATCGCCGGAGCTGAATTGATCACCCCACCGACTGCCAACCTCAACTATTTCACCACAAAATTCATGGCCGATAATAACGGGTTCTTCGGCAACATTATTTGGAACACGCTTGTGCTTTATCCCCTGCGATGCCGCTTTGTAGGAGGACATGCAAATGCTGTCCGACACGATACGCGCCAATATCTCATTGTCTTTTATAGCCGGAAGCTCAAATTCTTCCAGCCTCAAATCATTCTCACCGTAAAGCCTGACAGCTTTTGTTTTCATTATCGCTCCTTCATAAAATCATAGAACAGCAGTTTCATAACAGAGATTCTGACTCTCTAAACCCGACTAATTCAGCATCACCTGACCACCGGTCACCGGGATTGCCTGCCCTGTTTCATATGTCTGTTCAACCGCGTAAAGAATCGCCTTTGTGACATCGCTGCCATCACACCCGCGATTCATTGGGACCTGAGCTTCATAAAAGCGGCGAACATCATCTACCGTTTGTGCGCCGGGAACCTTACCCGCTCTTAAATACTGAACAAAAAGCCCCTGCTCCGGGTCTGCCCATAGCGGACCGTCCAGAAAGTTTCCGGGGCAAACAGCATTCACCTTGGTATTATCTGCCACCAGCTCCTTGGCAAAACTCTGCACCAACCCGATTGAGCCGAATTTACTCCCCGCATATGCCGCATTCTTATTCGAGCCCTCAAGTGCAGACTTGGAACAAACACTGATAATATCGGTATAATACTGCCCTGATGGGCGGTTCATGAGCTCCATAACGGGCGCCACATGCTTGCTGCAGAGAAAGAGTCCAACGTAATTCACATTGGTGACAAACTCAAAATCTTTGAGACTCATCTCCTTCACGCTACCCGCCTTCAGTACGCCTGCATTGCTAATGAACAGATCGACTCCGCCCACGGTCAGAACGACATTCTCAATCAGCGACGCAACAGATGCCTCATCTGTTACATCAACAGCCACGCCAAACGCCGTTGTACGTCCCGCCTGTATGTTCAATTCTGCAGCAAGCGTTTTCGCGCCGGCCTCATTCAGGTCTGCAATAAAGACAATGGCCCCGTGTTTCACCAGTTCTCTTACAATCCCCTCACCGAAGCCCTGTGCGCCGCCGGTCACCACGCAAACCTTATTGTGAACCACAGCCTCCCGACCGGTCAGTTTATCCGCGTTGGAGGTGCCGTTCAACGCGTCATCATAATCCTCCCCAAGCAAAAAGCCACCTACGCCTTCAATATTTACGGAACGGATTCCAGCTGTAAATCTTTCTACGAGCTGATCGGCGGGAGAGGAGAGCTCGGCATCTTCAAGTACCTCCTGCGACACAACAATGTCGCCCTTCAGTCCGTCAAAGGTCAGTCCGCGCAGCAATGGCGCTATTTCATATGCTTTCGAATACATTCTATTGCCTCTTCAGGTTGAGTATGGTCCATTGATTTCCCTATACCGGCATACCATTTAATACGCATGTCAAGAGAACTGAACGGCATCCTATTTTCCGGGTGAAAGAGGCCCAGATAGGGATCCGATGCTGACAGCTTTTCATGTGCAACCAGCGCCCAGGCCGCATCAGTCAAATGTTTAAACTCAGGTTCAAGCAATATCGGACAGTTAAACGACTGGCGTGAACTGTTAATATCAACACCGCTGATCTGCATTAATCCATTATCATTACACTGCTGCTGTATACGCGCTAACTGCTCCATGCTGTTCCGTGGCGGCATATAGGTAACGGCGCGAAACCCAATCTCCGCCAATTCCGGTACAAGAGTATCCAGAATGTCGTCTTCAAACTTCTCGGCCCGCTTGTCACCGGTCGGCGACTCACTCACGTCACCCAGATAAGCATAGGCCGGGATAGCAC
>CAZAKU010000218.1:0-9388 GCA_964485765.1 uncultured Lentisphaerales bacterium | reverse complement strand
TTGGGACCAGCATCAGCACGCCCCCGACCCCCGCTACGAGAACGTTCGCTTCCATATAACATATCACCCCGGGAGTCTCACATCCCTGCCGCGCAACTGCATTCAGATTTCGATGCGCAGCGCTCTTGCGGCAAACCGTTCATTCTCGTTTGCCGACATAGATGTATCATCATACCCGCACGCAGCGATATCCCCCACACCGCGTCCCTGCCGGACCTCTCTTGCTAATAAGCCCCCTGAGGTATGGGGAGAGATTCTCGAAGCAGCCGGCCAGCACCGCATTAAACAGAAGAGCGACCGTATTTCCGGCAGAATACTCGACCAGATCCCACCGGAGCAGATTCTGTACGAAGAGCTGATGACCGCACTGGGGTACAAGCAGAATCGGCGCCCTTTCAGAAAGCTATCCCAGCTTCTGACATCTGCGGAGTGGCCGGCAAACATAACCCGTGATGAGCTCTACGCTCTTATGCTCGGAACTGCCGGACTGCTCCCGACGGAGATGAAAACTGACGACACCGAAGCCCAGCAGTTCATTCGTCATCTATGGGATATATGGTGGAAAAGCGGCAGAGATCGCCACGTAATGAAGTCTACTGAGTGGATGCTTTCCGGATCGAGGCCGACAAACCACCCTCAACGCAGACTCGCCGCAGCAGCCGCTCTGTTCTCTGCCACGCCACAGCTGCTGAAACAGATCGAGGCGATAGACGCATCTGAAACCCCGGCCGCATGGGTAAAAACGGTGAAAGCCATAATCTCACGAAAATCCCTGATGCCTTACTGGGAAAAGCGTCTAAGCATAAATGGTGCGGCCACGGCAAGGCCCACCGCTCTCATTGGCAAAGGCCGTATATCCGCAATCATCACCAACGTGATCGTGCCACTGCGTGCAGCAGAGGGGCACGACGTAAAACCCCTGCTGAAAGTACTTCCCAAAGAGGATGATAACAGTGCCATACGCACAACCGCCGCCCGCCTGCTGGGGCGCGATGTCAACCCGGCCCTTTACGCCACCGGTCTAAAACAACAGGGACTGATGCAGATCTACCAGGATTTCTGCCTTAACACCCGCTGCGACTGCGCCGACTGCGCTCTGGCTAAAACTGTAGCCGAAGGGAAGTAGCAAACGGTTGTAAAGGGAGAGATTAGAATTTAACCACGGATTTCACCGATTTCACGGATAAAAGAGATGATTGGTGGGGAGATAAAGATGGTTTTTGCCACACATTCCTCGCCACTCTTAATCGCACTCTGCAATCGCAAATCGGGGCGGAGGGGGTCCCCTCTACTACATTTCATAACTCCAGCCGCAGCTTCTACATGCATTACTCTCTTTATCGATATCCTCTCCACACTCGCGGCAACTGACCGGGTTGGCGGGGTCATCTGAGTGGGCGACTGCACTGTCCAGCAGTGATGCTATTTTTACAATCCGCTGGCCGCACACAGTGAGGGAGCTGCTTAGAAATAAAACCACCACTATGCCGCCAGCAAAAACGCCAACAACCACAATGGCGTCAAAGGCATTTACATTGTGATTTGCCACCAATTTTCTGACAAAAAAGGCCGCCACCAGAACAACCAGAGAGAATGTTATCCGGGGGAACATCCTGAGTGCGGCAACAGCTATGTAAACGGTAAGAGCCAATAGTAACATTACTCCCATCACCCCGGCAGTATATCCGGCAAATCTTGCTATCTCCATTAACATGCTCTTCTCTCCCGGCTGAATCAGGCTACCCGTTCCACTCAGGCCAGCACTCATTTACATACGACACCAGATCCGGTCCCAGCATCTCAATTGTCTGATTACCGGAACGAACATAAAAACGTTTATCCACATATACAGGAGAGGGCGACGCCTCGACCAGAATAGAACATACATCCCGATTGCGTACCGTATGTCGCTGAATACTGTAATAACGGAAAGGTGCCTCTATATCGAGGCGTGATCGCAGAATATTACGGAGGTGCAGCAGATATCCGTCCCAGTTGCCCTTCCCCCTGTCGACCTCGCTATATTCGCGGTTCACCCCCCTGACCTGCCCATCATCGCTAACCCCCAACAGCAGGGTTCCACCATTTACGCTGTTCATAAAGGCAGCAACGGAGCGTACCAGGTTCTTAGCCCGGTTCTCACCCTTGCGCTCTGATGAGTGCGAAGAGCTCAAACCCTCCTTAAATTCCAGAAACTCAGACTCTCCCCCCGCAATCAGAGCCATTAAAGCGGGATCATCACCAAATCGCTGATAGGCATTCATCTCATCCGCCGGAGGCGCCGAATCCCACATATTCAGACTGCGATATATCGGGTATGGATTCTCGTCACGTTCAAGCTCAATCCGCACAACCATAAAATTGCTGATCAGAAATTCAAAAAACTTGAAAAGGTCAAGATTCTTCTCCCTGTGGAGCCTCTTGAGGAATGACTCTGCCGCCGGGAAGATATCATCGCCCTCATGTACACCATCACTCAACGCCTGAAAAAATGCCGCCCGGTTACGCGGGTTAGGCAGTACCTTATAGCGGTAGCTCCCCTTCTCTCCGGGGTTAAGCAGTAGATTCTCATCGATCTTTGCCAACTCACCCGGTTTACCCCGTTTGAGACCTATATCGCGCAGTGCGGCAAAAAGGGCCATCATTGTTATCAGGCGCTGCTGGCCATCTACCAGAAGGTATTTGCGTAATCCGGTTCGAGTTGCAGCAATCGGCATAATCGCAATGGCGCCGAGAAAGATCTCATGCTCCGGATCACGCCTGAAGGCATCCAGCACCCCATCCACAAAAGTCATCCGCCGCTCTTCATCCCAGCGGTACTCCTTCTGAAACGATGGCACAACATACTGGCATGGGTGCCGCAAGAGATCCACCAGAAGATATTCAGATGCTTTCATCAGCAGGAATCATCCTATGCGCTGTCCCGGTTTGGCACCATCATCGGGCGACAGCAGAAACAGGTCTGAACCACCCTCTCCACAGGCCAGCACCATCCCTTCCGAAACCCCGAACCGCATTTTTCGGGGTTTAAGATTTGCCACTATTACAATCCGTCGGCCGACAAGCTTTGCCGGGTCATAGGCCTTACGGATTCCGGCTATAATCTCGCGTGTCTCTCCGCCCATGCCAACCTTAAGCCTGAGTAACTTATCTGCTTCCTCAATACAGGCGGCCTCGAGTACCTCGGCGACCCTCAGGTCCACCTTCAAAAAGGTATCGAAATCTATCTGATCAGCGATAGGTTCAATTTCCACGGCAGACTCTTCAGCTACGGCATCCTCGACAGCCGTAACTTCGGCGTACAACGTGCGGGCATCCTCTGCAATCTTATCTACAACGTTGCGCTCAACACGCTTAGCCAGATAGCTGTACTTTCCGATTGAGTGCTCCTCCAGAACCTTTCCTGCATCTGCCCAGCTGTACGGCTCCTCACCAAACAGCAATGCGACCTTATCGGAGTATTCAGGAAGAACCGGACGCAGATATATCGCCATTACACGGAATATATTCAGCACAGAAGTGAGAACCGAACGAGTCTGCTCTGGATCGGTCTTAATAGATTTCCAGGGCTCGCGTGCATCAAAGTACTGGTTGGCCCGGTCGGCAATATCACGAATCATGACCATCGCCTTACCGAATTCGCGCGCCTCATACTGCCTGGCGACCTCCGCTCCGGCAGCCTGCACATCACGCAAAATGGTCATCCCCTCTTCATCGCAACGCCCCATACGCCCCTCCAGGCGCTTGCTTATCATCTGTGCTCCGCGTGAAGCCAGATTAGTGATCTTGCCCACCAGATCGGAATTTACCCGCTGAACAAAATCGTCGAAGCTCAGCGCCATATCATCGCTGCTGGAGTTAAGCTTACAGGCGTAATAATAGCGCATGTACTGTGCGTCGAGGTTATCGAGATACGTCCGGGCCGTAATAAAGGTGCCCTTAGACTTGCTCATCTTCTCCCCGTTTACAGTCAGGAACCCATGAACAAACACCTTATCGGGGCTTTTATAATCCGCCGCCTTCAACATTGCGGGCCAGAAGAGACAGTGGAAACGGGCGATATCCTTGCCTATGAAGTGGTATAACTCCGCAGCCGGATCATTCCAATATTCATCAAAAGATTTCGAATTGGCGTCGCACCACCTCTTTAATGATGCCATATACCCAATAGGGGCATCTACCCATACATAGAAAAACTTGCCTGGATGCCCCGGTATTTCGAAGCCGAAGTAGGGTGCGTCACGGGATATGTCCCAGGCACGCAAATCCTCATCGAACCACTCCAGTAACTTGTTGGCAACATCGCGTGCGGTGTGTGTCG
The DNA here is from genome assembly GCA_964485765.1 of uncultured Lentisphaerales bacterium. Lineage (GTDB taxonomy): Bacteria > Verrucomicrobiota > Kiritimatiellia > RFP12 > CAZAKU01 > CAZAKU01. The sequence goes on along the minus strand of CAZAKU010000218.1, from coordinate 5,067 downwards.
GCAACCACTGCTGAAGGTACTCTTTATAGTGATTCAGCTCAAAGAAGAGATGCTCACTGTCGCGAAGTACCGGCGACGCGCCGCAGATCGAGCATTGGGGTGATTTCAGATCGCCAACATTATAGGATGCCCCGCATGCATCACAGCTGTCTCCGTATTCTCCCTCTGAAGCACAGTTGGGGCATATCCCTGTAACGAAACGATCGGGCAGAAACATTGCATCGTTTTCGCAATAAAGCTGCGGAATTGTACGGGTGCTGATATGGCCACCCTCATTCATGCGGCGGAATATATCAGAGCTAAACTCGCGATTCTCCTCTGAGTGGGTTGAGTAATAGCTGTCGAATTCAATCCCGAAGTCTGCAAAATCCTTGCAATGCTTCTCATGGCTGTCAGCTATCAGTGCCTCAGGGGTTATCCCCTCCTGACGCGCCCGTATCATCACGGGGGTGCCATGGGTATCATCAGCGCATACATAGATACACTCATGACCGCACATTTTCTGAAATCTTACCCAAAAATCTGTCTGTAAATACTCCACCAGGTGCCCAATGTGAATATCACCATTCGCATACGGTAACGCCGAAGTAACCACTATCTTACGCAGGTCCATGCTCTATTTCCTTTCAATTCAATCGATGCGGCAATGCTCGTCACCCGCACACAAGACGCCTAAGCATACTCCGCAACCATCACACTGTCGATACTTCGCTTTTGCGACAGTTCACATAAAAACGATTTCAAACACTCGCACTGCTTGATATTTTCATCAATATAAAATAGTATACACGCTGATTTTGTGGACGATTGACAATAAGACCACCCAAGGGGGAGAAACATGGCCGACTGCCCATGCTGTAGCGGAAAGAGCTACGAAAGCTGCTGTAACCCAATTATCGACAGAAAAGCACTGCCGGAGACTGCTTCAGAGGTGATGCGTGCACGCTACTCCGCGTACGCCACCGGTAATGTTGACTTCATCAAGTACAGCTCCTGCCCGGAGATACAGAAATCATTTGACGAAGAATCTACCCGTAAGTGGGCCGAGGGTGCGGAATGGAACGACCTCGAAATCATATCCACCACGGGTGGCGAAAAAGATGACACCTCGGGGACGGTCGAATTTCTGGCACATTACACAATAGAAGACAATCTTTGCAACCATCACGAAGAAGCGGAATTTATAAAAGATGAAGGCGTCTGGAAGTTTCTTGATGGAAAGGTATCCCGTCCGGATCCAATCCGGCGCGACGCACCCAAAATCGGCCGCAATGACCCCTGTCCCTGCGACAGCGGGCGAAAATACAAGAAATGCTGTGCACTAAAAAAGAACGATGCCGCCTGACCCTTCCGGTTAAAATAGCCGAGATTCATTATGAAATTTGCCATAATATCAGACATACATGCAAATCTACAGGCCTGGCTTGCAGTCAGCGCTGATATGGGAACACTTCCTATAGACCGGGTCATTCACCTGGGTGATCTTATCGGTTACGGACCTAACCCGCGCGAGGTGATGTCGCTTGCTTACCACCGCATTGACTACAATCTTATGGGAAACCATGATGCCGCGGTACTCAACAAACTGAATCTCGACAAGTGGAACCGCCGTGCACGCCAAATGATTCGGTGGACCCGCAACCAACTGACTGAGGAGCAGCTGAAGCAGCTGTCCAAGGCACCCCTGTCTCTCTCCAACCGGCAATTCCGATGCACACACAGTGAATGCTCACGACCGGGAGAGTTCTATTATGTGCAGGAAGCAAAACATGCCCTGCACTCCTGGAGAGCCGTATCCGAACAGCTTATCTTCATCGGGCATACACATATCCCCAAGATCTTTGTCCTCGGATCATCCGGTGAACCGCATGAACTCGAAGCACAGTCTTTTATGTGCGAAGAGGGCAAACGCTATATCGTGAATGTAGGTTCAGTAGGATTCCCACGCAACGAAAGCGATCATGCGTCGTATGTATATTTCGACGATGAAGAGATGACAGTTTATTGGCGCCGGGTTCCTTTCGATGTCAGCGGCTATCAAACCGCCCTTGACTCTATGGAGCCCGAGATACAGAACCTTGCCAGTGAACTGCCTGTTCTCGACGGCGGAATGTCCGACGACGAAAAAGAACCCCAGCCGTAATCGGCAAAGAGATTCAGCAGATACCCCTGCCCGCTTAGCCGCAGACTAAACACTGAACAAAGAGCTATAACAGATGCCGAACGCATTTCTCTTCGACCTTGATGGAACCCTCCTTGATACTGAAATTGTCTGGGTACACGCCACACGCGCCTACCTTGATTCTCTCAATATACAAATCTCCCTGGAAGATGCGACCAAACTCGTCTACGGTAGATCCTGGAGTGACATCTATCTGGACATCACCCGCTATTCCTCCGAACTCGCAAAACTTGACGTAAATGAAATGGGGGAACAGCTTCACCCATTTTTTGAAACTGACAGAAAAAAGGAAGATATTCTGATCCCGGGCTCTCTGCAGTGCCTTAAGCGTCTGGCGGAAAAATTCCCGATTGCTATCGTATCCGGCTCTCCGCGGGCAGACATTGAAGATGGGATCAAACTGATGGAGCTTACATCCGAAGTGAGTTTTTTTCTCGGATGCGAGGACTACGCACCCGGCAAACCCGACCCCGCATGCTACCTTATGGCAGCTGAACGATTCAGAATCGACCCGGAATACTGCACCGTTTTCGAGGATTCCGCCGCCGGCGTTCGCGCTGCAAAAGCAGCCGGCATGTACTGCGTTGCGCTTCAGCGCCCGGCCGCCCCTGTCCAGGATCTATCCCCTGCCGACCTTATCCTTGAAAATCTCAGTAAATATTCCCCGAGTTAATGATCCCCCGGAGCCAAAAAATTCTTTAGAAGGTTGTTAACCCGGATGATTAATGACCATCCTGCTGCAATCGCGCATAGCAGCGCCATTGCATATTCTAACCCCAATCGGCATAGTGCACGATTTCACTACTAAAGTTCATGCTATTTGGGTTAATCTCTTTTGAAAGATGATTCTTTTTGACAAATGGTGAGCGTTGCGGTAATCATTTATCTTGTTTGCCGCAGGGTGTACCCTGAAGTGAACCCAATACTGAAGGAATGTGAAACATGACAACACCGGCGCTAACCCCAATCGAGCAGGATAAGGTTGATATCGACCCCAACTTTGATTTTAAAAAGTTCAGTAAAATGGCGTATGACGACATTCCCGCCAACGTCATGAGCATGTTCAAGTGGAGCGGCATTTACAGTCAGCGACAGAAGGGATATTTCATGGTTCGTCTGGTGCTGCCGGGCGGACGCATAACCACAAAGCAATTAATGCGGGCACTGGAGCTGGCCCGAAGTTATGCACGTGGCACGATGAGCATAACTACACGTCAGACTCTCCAGTATCACTGGGTAAAACTATCCGATCTTCACACTGTTCTGAGTGAGCTGAAAGCTATAGGGATCACCACCAAGAACGGCTGCGGCGATGTCACCCGAAATGTTGTCACCTGTGCGATGCAGGGCATCTGTCCCATGGAGATCGGCGACGACGCACGCCGCCTGATCATGGATATAGCTACCGACCCCGAGATCCGGGATCAGCAGCGAAACCTGCCGCGAAAGCACAAAATCAGCGTAGCCGGCTGCGAGCGGGCCTGCGCTCAAACATTAATTAATTGCCAGGGGTGGGTCCCGGCTGAACGGCTGGACCTTCACGGCCAGAGTGAATTAGGCTGGAAATTCCATGCCGGCGGCGGACTTGGTGCCCGCCCATACTTAGCAAAGGTTATATTCGACTGGGTGCCGAAGTCGCTGGCACTCGACCTTGCCCGTGCGACAATCGAGGTATTTCGCCGTCACGGCGACCGTAACTACCGTGCCCTGGCGCGCCTCAAGATAATTGTCGACCAAATGGGCCCGAAAGCGTTTGGCGAGCTGCTGCTGGATGAGATGAAAACACGGGGCATCATCGGGCTTTCACAGATCGAACCAGCCAGCGACCCCGAACCAAAAATCGGAGAGTCATTTCTGAATGGCCAGCCCGTTATCGAGCAGAAGCAAAAGGGGCTCAATACCGTTCGTGTTCTTATGCCGCATGCAAAGATACCGGCCAAAGCCGGCTGGATGCTATGCGACCTCGCCAACCAGGTCGGCAGTGGAGATGTCGTTTTCACGAGTCGGCAGAACATTGAGCTGCCGAACGTCCCGGATGACAAACTCGCCCTTGTACACGTTAGGCTCAAGATGCTCGGACTGAGTGCCGCCGGCAACGAACGACTCCCCGACGTGGTCGCCTGCGTCGGATCTACTCAATGCAAGATGGGCCTTGCGGACACTCCTCAAGCCTATGAAAACCTGATTGACAGGGAGTGCGGTGAACCCGATTTCTGGGAGAAGATAGGTCCGTTGAGAATCCAAATGTCCGGATGTCCCAACAACTGCACCCATGCCTGGGTTGGCGATATAGGCCTGCGTGGACTCCGTCGCAAAGACGAAGAGGAGAACAGCATTGAACTTTTCCGTGTCTACGTTGGTGGGCGTATAAGTGGAGCCGGGCGCATCGCTAAACCGCTGATTGATGTCGAAGCAGCAAACGTAACCCCCCTTATCCGGCAACTTCTGGAGATCTACCTGACGAGGCGAGCTTCCCCCGATGAAACCTTCGGGATGTTTATAGAGCGCGCTGCGCTCAATGATATTCGCAACCAGCTAGTACACACGGGAGGTTTCCATGACTGACATCATTGAAAAAATCCACAGTATAGACCCGAACGATACGACCGGAATCCTGGCCGCCGCGCTTGATTACTATGGCGACAAGATTGTGCTGGCGATGAGTTTCCAAATCGGCGGTGCCGTTCTACTCGACATTATCAAACTTATGGAACGCAAAGTCAGTGTGCTCTCTATTGATACCGGACGCCTACCGGAGGAGACATACGACTGCGACCACCAGATCACAGAAAGGTACGATCTCAACATCCACTGGGTATACCCCCATTATGAAGCGGACGAGAGCATGATCAGGACAAAAGGGGTACATTCCTTCCGCCCAACGA
>CAZAKU010000217.1:0-4584 GCA_964485765.1 uncultured Lentisphaerales bacterium | reverse complement strand
GAGATGATGATGAACGAATCTTCCAAAAATGAATCAGGCGGGATTACTCTTCCCGACTCTATCGGCATTCTGGCCGGCGGAGGCGCATATCCGCGGCTTGTTGCCGAGGGAGCCCGCGCCGCAGGAGTTCAGCACATAACTCTTTTTGCATTTCGCGGACAGACGATTGGATCCCTTAACCAGGCTGTAGACAAGGTTCACTGGCTTAATATAGGGCAATACGGACACAATCTGGACTTCATCCCTAAACAGGGCACTGACAAAATTATTATGGCGGGGCAGATAAGCCCCATGACACTCTTTCGTGCCCGCTTCGACCAGCATGCACGAAAGATGCTCAAGGAACTCCCCCTGCGTAATGCCAACAGCATATACGGGGCAATCGTAAAAGAGCTCGCCGAGCGGGGCGTCAAAACGCTCCCTTCATCTCTTTTCATGCGTGATCATATTCCTGCCGCTGGGGTACTTACGCAACGTAAGCCTACAGAAGAGGAGCAGGCCGATATTGAATTCGGACTCCGAATTGCCAATGAAACCAGCCGTATGGATATCGGCCAAACCGTTGCTGTATACCGAGGAACAGTTATCGCTGTTGAGGCTTTCGAGGGCACCAGTGCTACCATCAGGCGTGCCGGGCGACAGTGTCGCAAGGGATGCGTTATGGTGAAGGCCGCATCGCCGGATCACGACATGAATTTCGACATCCCCTGCATAGGGCTCAAAACCATCACGCGACTCAAACGCTCCCGTTTCAGCTGCGTAGCAATGCAGGCACATCGGATACTCATGCTTGAGATGCCTAAGGTTATTGAATATGCCGACAAGCTGGGCATCGCGATGGTCGCAGTTGATTCCGCCCTGCCGCATGCACCTGTGTTTCAGCCGTTGGAGAGCAAGTAATGAGACCTCTCAATATAATGGTCATCGCCGGCGAGATCTCCGGCGACATCCATGCGGCACATCTTATTCATGAACTGCGCCTGTGCCACCCGGAGCTTAACGCCTACGGAATAGGTGGCGACGAGTTGGAGAAAGAGGGTGTCGAAATTATTTATCACACCCGCGACATGGCTGTCATGGGAATAAGCGAGGTGTTGAAGCGCCTCAGCTTCTTCCGCAGGGTCATCGACGAGATGCATGCGCTGGCATCGGAACGCCGTCCCGACATCCTGCTTACTGTGGATTACCCCGGCTTCAACCTGCGCCTGGCCAAAAGGGTACATGAACTCGGAATACGAACCGTACAATACATCAGCCCTAAGGTATGGGCATGGAATGCGCGACGAATACCTAGGATTGCTGCTGCATATGACAGGTTGATTACGATTCTTCCGTTTGCCGCCAAAAGTTACGAAGGGCAGGAACTGGAGGTCGTTTACGCAGGCAACCCGCTGGTTGACAGTGCACAGAAGCAACTCGCGGCTCCACCTGTTGAGATCCCCTGGAATGGACCCCATCGCCTCGCACTCCTGCCGGGAAGCCGGCAGCATGAGATAGAGAGGCTTATGCCTGTATTACTGCAAACACTTGTAATAATACACAAGACCTACCCACAATGTTCAGCTGTAATCCCCGCCCCTACCGAGGAGATTGCTAACCGCGTCCGGCGCACACTCTGCAAATATCGTGATCTTATCCCGAGCGAGGAGATACCGGTTGTTGTCGGAAAAGCACGCAGCGTCCTGATGCAGGCCGACGCAGCCATCGTAGCATCCGGAACAGCAACCCTGGAGGCCTCGCTCATGCGCTGCCCGATGGTAATAACCTACAAAGTGACATCCCTTTCCTGGTTAATGGCAAAAATCTTTGTGCACGTGAAGTTTGCCGGGCTTGTAAACCTGATAGCCGGCAGAGAGGTATGCCCCGAACTGTTGCAGAAGAGAGCGACTCCGGAGAATATATCTGCAGCAGTGCTTCCTTTGCTGGAGGAGACCGAGCAGCGAAGAAAGATGCTGGAAGCGATCGAAGAGGTAAATCGCGCCCTCGGAGAACCGGGAGCATCTGTACGGGCCGCCGCCGCCATATGTCCATGAATCTGACAGAATCAGGAGAAGGGCGGGTAATTTGATGAAGTACGCTTTATCCCGATCCCCTCAATCTCTATCAGCCATTTGGGACGGCATACTGCTCCCCGAACCGTGACCAGCGGAATATCATTACCAAGCTCATCCCGAAGGATTTGTATCACCTCACGCACATGACTCTGATCCCTCAGGTAGATGATCATGTAAGCCATATCGCTAAGATCCGCACCATGGGGCGACAGCAGTGCCCTGATATTTACAAGGGTCCGATAAGTCTGCTTCTCGACATCGCCGAGATGAACTACCTCCCCATGCTTATCTATACTGGCCGTTCCGGAGATATGAAAATGCTCCCTGTCGCCGAAGGTAATCTTGGTTCCCCGCTCAAATGTAACGCCATACTCATGCGTGGGGTTAAGATTATCAAGAGCCGACATCTGCACCACCTGTCCGGGCTGAATGCCGTCAATGGCCAGTGCGTCCATAGAGACGAGGGTGCTCACATCCCTTAACCTTGCCTCGATACCGGTACTGGCAATGAAGTGAGTATCCTTAACAAGATTATGGTCGCAGAACAGCTCCTTGCGTGCCTCAACCATGCCGGCATAGTGATTATCTATATCGCGGACATAGATCCATGTTCGAACGGCGTTGTCGAAAAGCGTCATGCCGTTTTCATTGAGGAAATCGATATACGAAAGGAAGATCTCACGGGTCTGTTTATAAGAGTCGAACGCTATGTCACTGGTGGCATTTGCCATCCAGTAATGAGAGTAGTTTTTACCTGCCACTCTGACACCGCTGCGCCATTTGTCACCCAGCACAGGAACAGGCTCTGTAACGACACCCTCGCCCTTAATAACATAAAGCAGCAGAGCTACCTTTCCGCCATTCAGCGGTGGTTGCTCAATAACGGAACAAGCCCCGCCACTGCAGTGGGCAAACAGAGGCGATGCAAGAAGCTCATCGCGCTGATTAGCCAGATCACTCAGATAATAGCGGGAAAACACATTTGTCTCAGGCGATAGATCAAAGGTGGCGAGGGCTTCAGCAACATCGGTTTCCATCTGAACCAGACATTCAGCAGTGCCGGTTTCGGGCTCGGAATCTATAACAAAAAAGTACTCCGTGGCACCCACGGAAGAGTCGTAGCAGGTACATTTGCAGCGCTCATTGACAGTGTATCTCTTCATTCTGCGACCCTCAGCAGAAAAAGATCTGCGTCATCACCAAAACTCAACTGTGATAGCGATGTACAGGATTGACCCTTCATATTTCCAAACAGATGATAAACCATAGCATTCTCTACAAACATAATCACATTCCCAAAATGTAGTGATCTGATTCTTACATTTGATGCCGTCACAATCCAGACTTCCTCTCTGCGACAACATTCTCTCCACCTACAATGGCCGAGATTATACATCAGCAAGGGATGAGTAGTCCATATATAGTGCAGAAATAGTTAGCAAGAAAATTATTGCCGGCCCATTAGGTTAGCAGTGCACCTACTACCTACCTCACCTCTGATCCAGCTGCTTCAGCTGCTGCTCGAGAGCGGCCCTTGCCTGAGGATGAAGAGTACCAGTATCGAGTGCGGTACGCATCCTTTTGCGTATTCCGGCCCAATCTTCCTGCTGCCCAAGAACCTGACATGCCATCTGAAGAATCTGCATTTGCCCCGGGTTTTTCTCCAGGTATTTATCCAGCACGAAGAGAGCCTTGGCTCTGTTGCCATCTTCAAGAATAAAAGATGCCAGCCCCTGTACAAACTTTGGATTATCCGGCTCCAGATCAATTGCCTTCTGCAGGGGAACAAGAGCATCCTTTCGGCCAAGTTGGCGCTGCACAATACCCAGATTAAAAAATGCAATCGCCATATCTGGGGAGGACTTGGTGGCCGCCAGCAGGAAACCTTCCGCCCCCGCAACATCGCCCTTCCCTCCCACCAGCAACCCCAGATTAAAGTTTACAGCAGTATGCTCGGGCTCTATAGCCAGAGCCTTACGCAGAGACGATTCAGCCATGCCTATCTTTCCCTGACGTGCATAGACCTGACTAACGTTAACGAGCGGCATTATGACATCCGGGCGAAGCTTATTCGCCTGCTCATAAGATGCTATTGCCTTTTCATCATCTTTGCGGTCCTGATAGAAATTGCCCTGATTATAATGAGAACCCCACTGATCAGGGCGAGCAGTATAAGAGGCCATTAGCTCAGAGGTAGCTGCGGCAACAGCATCTCGGTCGCCTGCGTCAATAGCAGAAAGGGGTACTCCACTGAGAGATGAAGCGGCCCGCACCCTAACCAGTCGTCTCTCATCCTTAGTAGCAGCCACAAGGGCAACAATACTCTCACGTCTGGGAGATCCCCGTAACCCGGCAGCCGCAGCAGCACGGACAAGCGCTGAAGAATCGCTCTTAATAACCCGCTCGAAGATCGGCAGCACAGCGTTGTCGGGACATTGATTCAAAAGGCGTATCAGGCTGGTTGCAACAACATCTTCCCGATCTTTTCTCTCAATGTATTTGAGGATCTCATCAAGCTTGGACCAATCGC
>CAZAKU010000216.1:0-7579 GCA_964485765.1 uncultured Lentisphaerales bacterium | reverse complement strand
GTATCAGCGGATGGTTCAGCACGCCAGGTGGAGAAGGTGAGCCATGCCGATGCGACCCGTCTCATTGATGCGGGCACATTGGCGGTTGATGGTGGTATCGGCACCAGCATGGGCTCTTTCAGTATATCGGCTGAGCTGCTGGGGACAATGATGCGGGAGTTTGCAGCGGAACTGCAGGCCCGTGAGGGCAAGCTCGATACCGATCCCCACTTCTGGATGCCTATGACACTCGATGCCGATACATATCGCACGGTGATGGCGGGCAAGGGGGTTTCTCCGGAAGAGGCGGATTCTCATTATGATAGGATGCAGGTGATGATGGCTTCACTCACCGGTGTCGCTGAAGCAGGAGTTTTCGGAGCTGTTGATATAGGTGCAGAGGCATACTGGTGGGACTATGGAACCCTCACGGGGTATCACGCCCAGATGCTGCGCCTGCTCGATTCAGACCCCGAGGCGGAGTCGATGCGTCTATTCTTCGGCATAGATTCACGCTGTGCGGGTTCCGAGATTGGCGAGAATGTGCAGGTGGATGAACGCAGCATCGTGCTGGGTTGCCGTATTGCTGAAGGAAGCGTCACGAACAGTGTTCTCGTAGGGGTGCAGGCGGACTCTGTGGAAGCCGCCGGGAGCGTGGTGGTGAACAGTTCGGCAGATACCATGCGCGTGAAAACGGCATTGCTATATAATGCCGCAGCCTCAGGTTCTATAGAGTTAACTGAGGGGGATGTCCGCGCCGATGCGTTTCTGCCGCCTGACGGACAGCGCGTTATGCAGACCCGTATAGAGCGCGATGGCAAAGAGGATTGGGATGTTGTTCTGGATGGGAACCCACTGAGTTACGCCGCGCTGTATGCTGCAAACAGCGATATGGACCCCACGGAGGCGGAGAAACTGGCGGAGAAGTGCAGGCAATTGTGACCAGGGCCGGTGTTTTGACCGGATTGACCAGGTTGACGAGATTGACCTCATTGACGGGGGTTGACCACGCTGACCAGATTGACCCTGGTGACCAGATTGACCTGACTGACCGGGGTTAATAAGAGGTGGCAGGCCCCAGCGTCGTTGCCGCACGTGGCATTGGCAACTCAAAGGGATGCGAACCCGCCAACGCCACAGTCAATACGGTCAGCCTTGTCAGCACGGTCAACCCGGTCAATTAGGTCAGCCCCTATTCCCGCAACCCAGTCGGCACCGGGTGCCTTACACAGGCCTTGTACCTGTGCACTCGGGAAACGCAGAGCAACCCCAGAACTTCCCCCGGGCGGAGTTGCGCTGGCGCATGGATTTTCCGCATTGCGGGCATTCCGGCGATGGGGGTAACTCCTTCTCACGCGCTTCAATCCGCTTTGCGGTTAAGCGTTCGCTGAAGCCGCCGCTCTCTTCGAAAGCCCTGCCCTGCGCTTCGATCTGTTTCTTCAGCATCTTCAGGGCGCGGCCAATTATGATAAGCATGGCATTTGCCACAACCACGGGATCATCTGAGTCGAGCCAGTGGGCATATTTCGCGCGTTGTTCAAACGCGTGCCTTGCCGACTCTCGTACCATATCATCTTTGAACTCCGCCGGATCAAGGGTAATGGCGTTGACTGCTTTCGCTTCAGGCGAATGCACCGACCATGGAAGCTTGTCGCTATCGAGAATTACTATCTCATAGTCGCCGCGAAGCTCACTGAGGCTCGCACGAGCCACGTCGGTGAGCTTCATCTCAGTATTCTTCGATGTTGCCGAACGCTCCGAGCCCTCAATTATGTTTTGTCGTCCGCTACGGGCGGCCTGGGTCATTTGATCGTACTGACGGCCCTTTGGATCATAGACCTTAGGTCCTGTCTGACGTGCATCGTAGGTAAGAAAGCGTCGGCAGAAACGCAGCGTCTCGAGTTGAACAATTGTGGCCAATGTGAAGGAGTGCAGTCGGCGAAAACCACCGTGTTTGTCGAAGAGCTCTGCCATGATAATGCTACCCCTGCGCTACGGCGCGTTTCCTGGTCGTCCCTCTAGTCAGTCCCTCCAGTCAACCCGGTCAGTCAAGTCAACCCGGTCAATCCGGTCCTAACTCTCTCTCAACTCTCTCTCAAATATCATCTTGAACCAGCTTGCAAATCGTACAATGCCTGCAATCCAGAGTTGCTGGCGGAGGAATCTCCCTCCCCGCGCGCACAGCCCTAACCGTCTGAATACGGTTCATCAGCGCCAGGATCATTCCAAGCATAATAAAGCCGCCGGGAGCCAGGATCATCAGCGTGAGGAACGTGTCGTCGCCATTCAGATCGAATCCGATATTGCCCCAGAGTGTCAGACTGCCTGGGCCCAGCAGTTCGCGAACACTGCCCAGCACGGCCAACCCCAGTGTGAATCCGACTCCCATGCCCAGGCCGTCGGCCAGAGATGAGCGCAGTGTGTTTTTGGATGCGAACGCTTCGGCGCGCCCCAGGATTACACAGTTAACAACAATCAGCGGAATGAACAACCCCAGCTTGCCATGTAGTGTATGCGCGTAAGCGTTCATAACAAAATCTACAATCGTCACAAAGGTGGCGATTACCACAATGTAACAGGGGATGCGCACCTTTGCCGGTATCATCTTGCGCAGAAGGGATATAACAATATTTGAGCATACCAGCACAAATGTGGACGCCATACCCATCCCCAGCGCCTCTTCCAGCGATGTAGTTACTGCCAGGGTAGGGCACATGCCGAGAACGAGCCGGAAGATAGGATTCTCTTTCCATATCCCTTTTGTAAATTCTTTGACGATGCTCATTCCTGCTCTCCGGTTGATGAAATACTTGCCTGCAGCATGTTATCGAATCTCTTGTATTTGCTGATCGCCTTCCCGACAGCTTCAACGACAGCGCGCGATGATATTGTAGCGGCTGTAACAGAGTCGATAGCGTGCGGGTTGCCTTTGTTGTCTTTGCGGACGCTCCAGGTGCAGTCTATCGGTTTGTCGCTGAACTGGCTTCTCCACTTGGCCTGTCTGATATTGGCACCAAGACCGGGGGTCTCGAACAGCGGCGTAAGTACTTTTATAGACTGGACCGTGCCTGTCGATGCAATCCCCACCATGACGTTGATATCTCCGCCATAGCCATTAACTGATTTTCCGCGTGTGGCGATGCCGATTACGCGATTACTGGTTGACCCGATAAAGAAGGTTGCGACCTCCTGCTCCTGCGTCAGGGTTATTGAGCTGATCTGTTCGTGGGGAGGAAGCACATCTTTGACCGCGTTCTCCTCATCCCTTTTTTCCGCCAGCCGGATTGGCTCCTTTGTGATCAGATAGACGAACGACATAGATAAGCCCGATATAGCACATATGAGCGTAAGTACGGTGATAAGTTTCAGTTGGTCTTTCATATTTTAAGCCTTTTTGACTGACCCGAATTTGCGTGGTCGGGTTGAGCGGTTTATCAGAGGGGTAACCGAATTCATCAGGAGAATTGCAAAGCTTACGCCTTCGGGCATAGAGCCCCACCTGCGTATTATCATCGTAAGGCAGCCGCAGCCGATTCCGAATATGAGCTGACCCTTGCGCGTTACCGGTGAGGTGACCATGTCGGTTGCCATGAAGAGCGCTCCCAGCATCAACCCTCCGCTGAGGAGGTGGAAGTGCGGCGGCAGGTTTCGGGAGGGGTCTACAACGAAGAGTATTCCGGAGAATATCGCTACCGTAGCAATAAATGCAACCGGCACCTGCCATGTGATCACGCGTCGCCAGAGCATGTAAACGCCACCCAGCAGTAGAGCAATGGCGGATCCCTCGCCGAGGCAGCCGTTGACGTTCCCGAGAGCCAGGTCCCATATCGTGCGGGCATTAACAGCGAAGGGGATCATGGGGTTAGCACCGCTGTTGAGCTTCTCCTGAATTAGCCCCAGCGGAGTTGCTGTTGTGATCTGGTCGATCCCTTCGGCCGGTAGGGGGATATTCCACTCCGTCCATGTCGTCATATTCGCGGTGCATGCCAGCAGCAGGGCAACACGTCCGATCAGGGCCGGGTTGAAAGGGTTGTAACCAAGCCCGCCGAAGATCTGTTTTGCAACAACAATTGCAAAGACACAACCGACTACTGCCTGCCATGCGGGAAGCGTTGGCGGCAGGTTGAAGGCGAGCAGCATGCCGGTGACAACAGCACTCAGATCGCCGATGCTCTGTTCGCGCTGCATCATTTTGCGGCATAGGGCTTCGAGGGCGACGCAGGCCACAACGCAGATTACCACCAGGCGCAGGGAGTTGAATCCGTAGCGATAGATCGAAAATGCAAAGGCCGGCAGCATGGCAATTATGACATCCAGCATTATTCGCTGCACACTGCTTCCGCTATGTGCGTGAGGGGATGTGCTTACGGAGTAAATTTCGGTTTCAGGAGTGCTCATTTGGCGCTCTCCTCTCTGCGTTTAAGCATAATAGCAGCCTTTCCGCGGCGCATGTGTTGAACAAGGGGTCGGTGTGCGGGGCATGCAAAGGAGCAGCAGCCGCACTCTATACAATCCATAATATGCCATCCCTCGGCATTTTCCATATCATCGGCTTCCATAAACTGACTCAGCTCCGAGGGCACCAGGCACATCGGGCAGGAGTCGACGCAACGGCCGCAGGCTATACAGGGGGTGCTGTCGTAGGTGACATTGTGCTTATTGTCGATCAACAGCAGACCGGATGTGGTTTTGGTTGTTGCAGCCGCAAGGGATGCCTGGGCGAAGCCCATCATCGGCCCGCCGGAGATAACTTTGGCAGTCACGCCATCGGTTCCACCTGCAAATTCAACCATATCTGCGTATCTCGTGCCGATACGCGCCAGAATGTTTGAGGGATTCCTGACGGTGGGGCCTGTAACGGTTGTGACACGCTCTGTGAGGGGGCGCCCCGTTACAACCGCATCATGAACTGCGAGGCATGTCCCCACATTCTCTACAACGCTGCCTACATCCATAGGCAGGCCACCGGAGGGGACTTCGCGTCCGGTAATAGCATATATCTGCTGCTTCTCTGCGCCCTGTGGGTAGGATGTGTGAAGAGAGACCACCGCAATATCGCCATCTGCACCGGAAAGCGCTTCGCTCATCGCTTTAATGGCTTCCGGTTTATTGTCCTCAATGGCCACTCGCAGGACCTTTGCGCCCAGGATATGACGGATAATAAGGATGCCCTCTGCCACCTCTTTCGCTTTTTCGACCATAAGGCGATGATCTGCGCAGAGATAAGGCTCACATTCCGCGCCATTTATTATGAGAGTATCGATCGGCTTGTCGGTCGGGGGGGAGAGTTTAACATGGGTCGGGAATCCGGCGCCGCCCATTCCGGCCACACCTGCCTTTGCGACGAGGCGTATCAGCTCCTTCGCAGGGGTGTTGCGCCAGTCAGTGCAGGGGGTAAGGTCGTCACACCAGCGATCCTCACCGTCGGGTTCTATTGTTACGGCAGGTGCAGATTTGCCCATGGCGGTGACAGCATCATCAACGGCGCTGACTGTGCCCGAGGTGGGTGCGTGAACATGTGCGCTTATGAAGCCGGCGGCTTCGCCAATTCGCTCGCCACGCAGCACTGTGTCGCCCTTCTTCACGGTCGGTTTCGCGGGGGCACCAAGATGTTGTGCCATCGATACTACCAGCTTCGCGGGAAGCGGCATCTCGG
The DNA here is from genome assembly GCA_964485765.1 of uncultured Lentisphaerales bacterium. GTDB lineage: Bacteria > Verrucomicrobiota > Kiritimatiellia > RFP12 > CAZAKU01 > CAZAKU01. Next base: position 1,944 of record CAZAKU010000216.1, on the reverse strand, counting down.
AGCATTGCTTGTCGCGGGCAAGCTCTTTGAAGTAAGCGGGGTGGACTCCACCGGGGATCTTGTTTGGTGCGTGAATAACCTTCATGATGTGGCGGTCTGCTCCGTTGGTTGCTGCTCTTCTTTTTCGGGCTCCGCCACCGGCATATTGCTGCATACTATGCATTTCCCGGGGCACTTCTCTATTATCAGTGGGTTGTCGATTTCAGCTTTATAGTTTCGGCGGGCAAGGAACCCCTCCATCACGAAGGCTTCGCTCTTTACCAGCTTGGTACACATACGGCAGCCTATGCAGCCTACGCTGCATGCTTTGCGGGTAATCGGGCCCTTGTCGCTGGAGTTACACATCACATGCGTATCGGCGGAACGCGGAACCATTTGTATGACATTTCGCGGGCAGCCCTTAATGCATTTCCCGCAGGCTATGCAGATGTCGGGGTGAATTTTGGCAATTCCCTGTTCCGTAATCTCAATAGCATTTACAGGGCAGACATGTATGCAGCTGCCGTAACCCAGGCATCCATGGTTGCAAACCTTGTCTCCGCCGGCAGTTGTGGCTGCGGCACCACAATCGGCTATACCGTTATACGAGAATTTCTGTTTGGCTGCGGTGGCGTCTCCTGCACACAGGACTATGGCTACCTGCGGTTCGCCCGCTTCTGCTTCAACTCCGAGCAGTTTGCTCAGCTCTGCGACTAAATCCGCGCCACCGGGAGCGCATAGGGTAGGGGATACCCCCTCTACGACGGCCTTGGCATAATCGGCACAACCCGCGTAGCCGCATCCGCCGCAGTTAGCGCCCGGCAGCAGTTCGTTGGCTGCCTCTACTTTTGGATCTTCATTTACACCGAAAAATTTTGCGGCCATAGCCAGGGCGCCACCACATGCTATTCCCATGGCACCAACTGCGCCTGTTGTGAAAAGTGCTTCTTTGATCATATCTTATACCAATCCCTGGAATCCCATGAATGCAAGGCTGAGAAGCCCGGCAGTAATAAGGGCGATCGCAACACCGCGGAAACATTCCGGCGGGTTGGCACGGTCGATCTTCTCCCGCAGGCCGGTGAAAATAATCAGCGCCAGGGCAAAACCGATTGATGCGGCAAATGCGTTAACAACCGCATGTGAGAAGCCGAAGGTCTCAGGTTGGCCCGCCCTGAGCTTGATATTCAGGATCGCAACACCGAGTACAGCGCAGTTGGTTGTGATGAGAGGCAGGAATATCCCCAGCGCGCCATGCAGGGCCGGAAGAAAACGCTTCATTATGATATCCACCAACTGTACAAAAGATGCAATTACCAGGATAAAGGTAATTGTCTGCATGTAAGTGATACCAAGGGGAACCAGCACTCCATATTGTATGGCCCAGGTGACGGCCGCGGCTGATGTCATAACAAATATTACGGCGCCGCACATTCCCAGTGCAGTCGACAGCTTTTTCGAAACACCCAGAAACGGGCATATTCCGAGAAACTTCGATAAAACGAAGTTATTTACAAGAACAGCGCTTATAATAAGTAGTATATATTGAACCATGGTCTCTCCATTTGGTCGCGAAAAAACTTAGCAGACTTTATACTCACAGCAGTGAAATTGCCAGAAAAAAGAGATTCTTGAGGGGTTGAAAGAGAGGGAAACCGAGAATCTTGCACCATGAAGGGCAGGAAGAGCAAGAAGGAGGCTTCCTTTCATAAGATATTGTTCTTGGGCGGGTTGATTTGGTTGTTGTAAGGCGTTTGAGTATAGGGGGTTAGTAGTGGTGGCCCGATCGCAGTTATGAGGTGGTCCGCCTTCACAATCTTCGCTGCGCCTTTGTCGCGAGCTTTGTTCTGAGCTTTGTCAACATCTTGTCTCTAACTGGGAGCGACAGAGTTCGCGATAAAGCTCGCGACAAAGGTGGAGGTATACGAAGCCGCCGGCAAAGAAGGTAAGATGACGGTGTTGGTC
>CAZAKU010000215.1:0-5766 GCA_964485765.1 uncultured Lentisphaerales bacterium | reverse complement strand
GCCTAATGAAGTTGGGCCACAATTCGCTCTCAGTAAACACAACACCAAGCGGATTCACACGATCCAGCACACGCCGGACCGACCATGGGAAATCAGTCGGAAAATATATCAGGACATCTTCATCATTCAGAAAAGACTGTGCCACCTTATGTCCTGTTGAAGTGGTTACCGAAAAGATAACCGACATTTCAGGATTCCTCTTACGCATCGTACTCAGGAACCGCGCAGCCACATATGCTTCACCGACGCTTACGGCATGAATCCACAATCTCCGCTTAGCTTTGATTCTTTCAAGTGTTTCTTCATCGAAGCAACCAAACCGCTGCATAAAGCCCTTACGATATCCGCCCCGTCGCCACATGCGCCAAATAAACTTCGGCATCATCAGGCTATACCCGATTGCGAACAGAACATTATAAATAACCCACTTCATTCCTCTCTCCAAAAATCCTATGCCCGCGGATGAGCATTCTGGTAAACCTTCTTCAGTCTCTCCACCGAGACGTGAGTATAAATCTGTGTAGTTGACAAACTGGCATGCCCAAGCAGCTCCTGAATACATCGCAGGTCAGCACCCGCATCAAGCATATGAGTAGCAAAACTGTGCCGCAATGCATGTGGTGAAAAATGAGAGGCCAACCCCGAATATGTTAGGTGCTGCTTCATCATACGCTCTACCGAGCGCACGCTAAGAGCCCCGCCCCGCTGATTGCGAAACAGAGCAGCGCTTGGGCGCGAAGTCGCCGGCCAGAGCTGCTCGGAGCGCGAAAGTGCTTCACGCAATGTCCGCACAGCCGAACGTCCCAAGGCACAAATACGCTCCTTACGACCCTTGCCCAGAACACGTACCACGCATCCCAGAAGATCGCTCCTTTCACGAGTCAGCCCTACGACTTCACTTACCCTCGCACCGGTGGAATAAAGCGTCTCGAGAATTGCACAGTCCCGATGAGCAGCATAATCAGCCACCACGGTCCTACCGGCAAAGGGCAATGCCAGAAACGCATTAACAGGTGCAGCAATTAATGCGTCGACATCATCAATGCTCAGAACATCCGGCAGGTTACGCGGCAGGCGCGGCCCTCTAATCCCTGCGAAAGGGCTGCTCGAAACAGCCTCTTCACGCACAAGGAAACGATAAAAGGCCCGTAACGATGAAAGCTTTCGGGCTGCCGTTCTGGCCGCACTCCCGGCACGCTGAAAAGCGGCCAGAAACCCCCGAGCACTGAAGCGATCTGCCTCAGCCCACGGCATAGGTGGCGATGTGCCCTCCCATGTATATGCGGCAAACTGACAAATATCCCTGAGATAAGCATCAATAGTATGGCGCGATGCGTTACGTTCCCCGATAAGATAATCAAGAAATTGGCGCACATACGGATCGCGCTCCATCTCAACCACAGAGGGCGTCACACCAACGTCGCACAGCGAATCTGATTCTCTGTTATGAATATTCGTGATCAACCCCGCTACAATTGCCGACAAATCACTGCATGCTCAACAGCGATAAGTATATCCCGGGATGCTACTCCTTGGCAGCCTTTTCCTGCTTCTCTTTAGGCTTATCGACATCATACTTCTGCGATAATTCCGAAAAATCAGGAATCTGCTCGTTATAGCGTCCAACAAGGCGTTTGAGAGCACTGCGCTGACGATCGCTCAGGAATCCCTTGCGTGCATGGTGGTCGCAAAGTGATTTACAGAAAGCCTGATCATCGTAAACACGACGTCCACGACGTGACGGTTCACGCCAATTCTCGACGCCGCTCAGGGCCTTCAGCAACTCTTCCGACTCACCACCGTCGTCAACAATTTCGACCTCCAGCTGCAGTTCGGGCTTAATTGTCTCAAAATCCTCAATCTTATCGGAGTTCGCCGATACCATGCTGTCAAGAGCCTTGCGCTGGGCCACACTCAAACAGCGACCACCAAAGACCTGTGAACCAAGAGAATCAGCGAACTTTCGTGTCTCCTCTGTGAGCTCAATATTCTTCAGCAACTCAAGCTTACGAATTGTCGTCGGGCGTGGCGGCTGCAGATCTTCCGCTTCGAGCAGATCACTGCGGTTCAACTCTGCCAAAACGGCATCAACCTTATCTGAGAGCTGCGAGCGATACCTGCAGCTGATACGCAGAAGAGTTTCAAGCTGTCGCTTGGTGACAGGTCGTCCGCCTGCCTCCGCCTGCTCCTGCAGCGATTCCACGAACTTCTCGTCACTGTACAACCTGCGACCGCGTCGTACGGGCGGAGCCCACTCCTCTACACCTTCCAGGACCTTCAGCACTTTGACCACGTCTTCAGGATCAGCCGGAGGCTCTTTGGCATTCTCCATCCACTCCTTAAACGGACCGTAGAAATCCTCCAGCATCTTGCGCCAATTACAATTGCCATTCTCAACATCATCCAGCTTCTGCTCCATTGATGCTGTAAAATCGACGTTGAATAGCTGATCAAGATCATTCACCAGCAGATCCGTCACCTGCAGACCCAGTTCAGTGGGAACCAGGGTTCGCTTCTCTTTGCTGACGTATGCACGCTGATTGAGCGTTCCGCATATAGTTGCATATGTACTCGGACGCCCAACTCCATTGCTCTCCAACGCCTTAATCAGAGATGCCTCACTGTAACGCGATGGCGGCTTTGTCTCTTTGCGATCACTCAACCATTCAATGCATGTCAGCGGTTCACCCTCATTAAGGGCCGGAAGGGCTATCACCTCATCGGAGTCGTCGGATGCCTTCTCCTGCTGGCGCTTAACTCCGGCACTGCTGGCCTTCATATAACCATCGAAAACCACCTCGGATGCCGTCGCCGAGAACTGATAATCGCGAATACCCTCTTCCGAAGAGCGAACATTAATTATCGCCGTGCGCTGCTCAATACGTGCAGGAGTCATCTGGCTGGCCACAAAACGGCGCCAAATCAGTTCATACAGCTTCAGCTCCATCCCATCCAGCTTGCCTGAAAGGCTTTTTGGAGTGATGTTCACATCAGTCGGACGAATAGCTTCATGAGCTTCCTGAGCTGAACTGCGCGATTTGTATGTGTTCGGAGTCTCAGGGCAGAAAGCGTCACCATAAGCGTTGGTTATGTATTTCCGGCATTCGTCCTGTGCCTCTTTTGCGATAGAGACAGAATCGGTACGCATGTAGGTAATGAGGCCTACCGGCCCCTGCTTCAACTCAACACCTTCGTACAAGCGCTGCGCCAGACCCATGGTACGGCTGGGGGCAAGACTCAGGTAACTCGAAGCGGCCTGCTGCATTGTGGATGTAATAAAGGGGGCAACAGGACGTTTGGTAACCTCTTTTGTGGAAACCTTTTCAACCTTTAAAGAACGACCTTCGAGCTCGCGCACAACACGTGCGGCGTCTTCCTCGCTCTTAATCTCAGCCTTATCTCCATCTATACGCGTCAATTTAACATTGAACGGCTCCAGCGGAACAACCAGCTTACGGACCAATGCACCCATAATCCAGTAGGATTCCGGTGTGAATCCAAGGATTTCACGTTCGCGCTCGCAGACCAACCGCAGTGCTACGGACTGCACACGTCCCGCACTCAAACCGCGCTTAACCCTGCGCCAGAGCATGGGGCTGACAGTGTACCCAACAATCCGGTCGAGTATTCTTCGTGCCTGCTGTGCATCAACCCGGTCCATATTCAATTCGCCGGGATTATCGAAAGCGGCAAGTACAGCACGCTTAGTAATCTCATTATACTGAATCCTGACAAACTTCTTTCCTTCCCCATCCTTCTTCTCTTCGGCGTCTTTGGCATCAGTGCTCTCTTCAGCACTTGTGCCCTCTTCGGTACCTTCAGCATCGGCACCCTCTTCGGCATCCGTACCTTTTTTGGCCTTTTTTGCTTTTTTGGGCTCATTGCCCTCTTCCAGCAGCACCTTCAGGTGCCAGGCAATGGCCTCCCCTTCACGGTCAGGGTCAGGCGCAAGGTAAACAGTGTCACACTGCTGAGCAGCTTTGCGAAGCTCATCAACAACCTTCTTCTTGCCATGAACCATGACGTACTTGGGCTCAAAACCGTTATCAACATCCACACCGATGCTCTTCACCGGCAGATCCCTGATATGTCCAACCGATGATTTAACAACATAATCACGGCCCAAAATCTTTCCGATAGTCTTCGCCTTTGCCGGCGACTCAACAATTACTAATCCCTTAGGCATCTCTTCTCCTTTTCGTAAATTAACTGCAGGTGTAGCTCTACTACAGAGACTTAACAACCTGCCCGGGTAAAACCCTAATATATCTTTTCAACTCAAGGCCCACCAGCAGGGCACCTACGGCACCAGCGGCAAAGCCTGTTTTACGGATCAAATCATCCGTTTTTATCTCTCCGTCTGCAAGGAGTGCAACAATGCACTGCTCCTCTGCACTCAATCCATCCTTAACAAAACCTCTGTCTCCGTATTCATCTTCAGGGCTTCCCTCTGATATACGCAGCCCCGTGATCTCATCAAGAATATCATCCAGCGATTCCACCAGTCTGGCTCCTGAACGCAACAGGCGATGGCATCCGCGCGAATTGACAGAATCAATACGCCCCGGAACAGCCATAACACTGCGTCCCTGTTCCAATGCCTGGTCGACCGTTATAAAAGTTCCACTGCGAGTTCCGGCCTCAATTACCAGAACACCGCGTGACAGGCCACTGACAACCCTGTTCCGCAAAGGAAAGGTCGTTCGATCAGCACTGCGTCCAAAGGGAAATTCGGATACAACCGCCCCGCCCTTCTGTACTATTGAACGCGCCAGGTCACTATTCTCAACCGGGGCAAGCCGGTCAAGAGCAGAACCGAGAACAGCAACAGTTGTCCCTTCAGCCTGCAATGCACCACGATGAGCCTCTGCATCGACCCCGAGAGCCAAACCACTTACAACAGTAATGCCGGCATGTGCAAGGTCAAACGACAGACGACGTGCCGTCTCCTGTCCATATAGAGTGGGTTGACGCGTTCCAATAACGGCCACACCATCTCTTTTCAGCACAGAGCAATCACCGCGGAGATACAAAACAGAGGGAGGAGCATAAATTTCACGCAACTGCGCCGGATATTCAGTATCCGACAGCGCGATCAACTTAACACCCAGCTCATCTGCACGTCTCAGCTCCGAATCCACCGACAGATCACCTATACCATCTATCAGTTTACGAAGCATATCGCCACCAATCCCGCGAACAGCCCTGAATTCTCTCGGATCTGCATCAAATACAGCAGCGGCGGATCCGGCAAATTCAACTAAACGTCGAATAGTAACCGGCCCGATACCCGATATCAAATTCAGTGCAATGTATGCTTCGTGTTCTGTCATAATCAATCCTCGCATTACCAAAAGTGACGCTAATCGCAACACCAAAGGTAATAACGAGGTGTGGTAGATAGCATATCTCAGGCCACTGGGCAAGCACCGAGTTTGATAGCCTTGGAATCGTGCAGGTCATAATACACCTCATCCAAACCAGGCACAGGATCTAAAAAGTAGAGTTGATCCAACACCTCTGCCCTCTGCGTTCTTTGCGCCTTTGCAAGATCAGTCCACCACCCCCACTCCTCTTTTCACCGTCCTATTTATTCTTGATGATATGGCGTAGTCGATTGCCGCGCCAATTGATATGCCTGCGGTGTATGCAACAAGGTCGCTCCACAAAAAGCCATACCCCAGAATCAGACCGAACAGCTTGATGTCGCGCAAGGCATCAATCCAAGCTGCATGATACAATTGAGAAAACTCTATTAACCATGTA
>CAZAKU010000214.1:0-9281 GCA_964485765.1 uncultured Lentisphaerales bacterium | reverse complement strand
TGCTCGGGTTGGCTGCAGCGGGCATTGTTCATACTTCAAAATGATATGGCTGAGGCTGAGGATGTGCCGGCACTGCCCCGCTGGGTTTCATGCGGGGTGGCGGAATCGCTTGTACGTACAGGCAGGGAAGCGGATAAAGAGAGCGTGCTGAAAAGGTGGTATGCGGGCTGCCTTCCTCCTGTTGCGGCACTGTTGCGGATGGATGGATCTCCCGCCGACAGGGATTCTGCGGTTGCAGGTATGCTTATCGCATGGTTGAAGCAGGGGGAGGGGAACGGAGCTTTTTTTAAGGAGTTTTTTATCAAAGCAGTTGAGGATGGTTCCTTCAGTGTAGAGTCTCTATTTCCTCTGTTGTCGTACGGTGACGATATCTCTGCACTCGAACATTCCTGGGATGCGTGGCTGCTGTCTCGCCGGCGTTCTGTTGTAACTCCGGGAATGACACGGGATGAGAGAATTGTCAGGTTTAGAACTCAACGGTTGATTTCAGCTGTCGATTCTGCTATTTCGGGAGGGCGTATGAGGGCAGGTCAGTACATGGATCCCTCTGCATTGCTTGATGCGCCCGATCTTCCGTGGATTCGTGCGGTAGCTGGCCAAAAAGCATTCTCTCTGAGGATTTCAGCCATAGGGCGCAGTAAGAACTTTGAGGAGATGGTGGGCGCTCACTGCGACTTCTTGAAGGCTGTTAAGAATGGTCTGTCGGCTGTCAAGTGTGAGCGTCTGCTGCACCGTGCAGAGGCATTGTATATAGCTATTGAAGCCGGGTTGCCGGATGACGTCGTTATGGATAGCCGGCAGGCAGAAGAATGAGGGTTTTGATGTTAGGGTTATTGAGGATATTAGTATGACGAGCACAAAAAAAACGGTTGTTGGCAACATTGATCCGGATGTACTGGCGTTTACAGTGGGGAAAGATGCGCTCCTGGATGCCGCTTTGACGGAGTATGACTGCATCGGTTCTGCTGCACATGTAACTATGCTCTCACGCATGCCCCGCTCGGCGGCACCCTTCGATCTCTCTGCACGACGCTGCATTATTGCGGAGCTTGTCGAAGTTATGCGTGATGCACGCCGCGGCAATTTTGAAATCACACAGAGCGATCAGGATGTACATCTGGCTGTTGAGAGGCGGCTAACCGATGTGCTGGGGGATCTCGGCAAAAAGATACATACCGGGCGCAGCCGCAATGATCAGGTGGCTGTGGACCTGCGCCTCTATTCCCGCACCGAGTTGCTGGGATTGGTGCGTGAGGTCGTAGCCCTGGCGTTAGCCTTTCTTGATTTTGCCCGTAAACATGAACGCTTGCCTATGGTTGGGCGGACCCACCTTCAGCCTGCAATGCCGAGCTCTGTAGGGCTTTGGGCTTCGGGGTATGCAGAAGCATTGCTTGATGACCTTATTATTGTGAATGCCGCGTATGAATACAATGATCGCTGTCCATTGGGGTCGGCCGCCGGGTACGGCGTTCCGCTGCCTGTAGACAGAGCCCTGACGGCACGCTTGCTGGCGTTCAGTGCTCCGCATCATAATGTACTTTATGCGTCGAACGCTCGTGGTAAGTGCGAGGGCGTAATATTGTCGGCACTGGCGCAACTGATGCTTACACTTTCACGCCTCAGCGAGGACCTGATCCTGTATACAATGCCTGAATTCGGCTATTTTACTATTCCCAGGGAGTTCTGTACCGGAAGCAGCATCATGCCGCAGAAGAACAATCCCGACGTACTGGAACTTGTGCGTGCCAAGGCCGGGCGTATTCAGGGACTGGTAGTCTCGGTTGCATGTATTCTGAAGGCTTTGCCCGGCGGTTATAATCGTGATCTGCAGGAGACTAAAGAGCTGCTGATGGAAGGCTTTGCCACTACACGTGCTTCAATGCGGATTCTGGGGCGTCTTATGGATGGTCTCGACGTCTGCCCGGATGCTCTTCGTGGTGCATTCTCGCCGGGAGTTTTTGCGACAGACAGGGCAATCGAGCTGGTTAGTGGGGGTATGCCATTCCGGGAGGCATATTACGAAGTCAGAATGCACCTTGATGAGTTATCGAATGCCGACCCCGACGCGGCCGTTGCCGCGAAGACACATCTTGGAGGAACAGCAGGATTGGATCTGAAAATGCTGCGTCAGCGCTGCCGTGATTACGATCGTGAAGCTGTACGGCGTGATAGAGCGCAAAACACGGCATTTAAACGTTTATTGGGGGTTTCGTACCCATCTTTGGAATCTATTTCTGATTAGGTTTATTAAATATTAAGGGTTAAGTACAATATGACCGGATTAAATAAAACAGTTCAATGGTGTGTGGGTTTAGGCGTGTGGATGATGTTGACCATGGATACGCTGGCACAGCAGGTTGGCGATATCGCCGGCACACGTGGCGATGCCGCCGTTACAAACGGGGGCACAGTAATATATGACGTGTTTAAAAGGGGTGAATGGCCAATGTATATTCTGGCCGTTATGTCCTTTTTCGGCCTGGCGTTGATTCTATATTTTTTTGTGATAATGCGGGTGGGCCAGGTTGTTCCTAAAACGCTGCATCGTGAGCTCCTGACACGAATCGGCGAGGGGGATCTGGATGAGGCCCGTAAGGCCTGTGATTACAGGCCATGTGCGCTGTCATCTGTAGTGCTGATTGCTATGGATTTCATGCGCAGTGTACCGAATGCCGACCACAATACGGTTAAAAGCGTGGTTGAGGGAGAGGGCGTTCGGCACGGACAGCGAATCGAGACCCAGGCTCAGTTGCTGTTTGATATAGCAACTATCGCTCCTATGGTGGGATTGCTGGGTACTGTGCTGGGGATGCTCAAGGCTTTCGGAGCCGAGTCGCTGAGAGATGCGGTTGCGAAACCTCTGCTGGTTACTGCCGGAGTGGGGCAGGCCCTTGTTACGACTGCTTTCGGTCTGCTGGTAGCAATACCGGCCATGATGTTCTATGCCTATTTCAGACGCCGCGCCGCGCGCCAGGTTGAGGTGCTTGAGTCAGCCTCGGGCGAAGTGTTAACAGCTCTTTTCAGCAAAAATGAACGCATATGAACTTTCGCAAAAAAAGTAAAGCCGCCCAGGGCGGTATTCAGCTTGCACCGATGGTGGATGTTGTTTTTCTGCTTCTCTGCTTCTTTGTCGCGGCGCAGATGTTTGCCCGTTTCGAGACGGAGATAGACATTACCGTACCTACTGCAAAGACAGGTATGGCCCCTGAACGTCTCCCCGGTGAAATCATTCTGAATATTACAGAAGGTGGAGAGGTCGTAATTAACGGGGTCTCTCTGGATATGGATGAACTGCATTCAAAGCTGACTCGCCTGGCTGAACTGTGGCCGGGGCAGCCTGTGCTGATACGCTGCGGCGGCAGCACGGAGTATCGCCATGTTATCGATATAGTTGATCTGTGCAGGCAGTGCGATATTTACAGAATATCTTTCGCTACCGGGATGGAGCCGATAAGTGATGGAGTAGAGGAGTTATAATGCGGGAACGTTTTATATGTGCCGTTGTGCTCTTTCTGGGTTTTTCACTTCAGCACCTTTTGGCCGATCCTATCGTCTCGCAGGACCGTCGTAAATTTGCCGATGGTTTATACGCCCGCAAGATGTATGAGCTTGCCGCACGCGAGTATTCCTCTCTCCTTGAGACGGAGCCAAAGGCTGAAGAAGCCGGGCTATGGTGGTTCCGGGTAGGTGAAAGTTACAGGGAACTCGGGGAACATATCAAGGCCGAGCGTGCATATGTCAGGGCTTCCACCCTGGCTGCTGATCCTGTGTTACGCGAAAAAGCTGTATATAAACGTGCTGCAATGTTTCTGCAGCTCGGGTTCTCCGAGGCATCAGTGGAGCTTTTCTCGGAGCTGCTGAAGCGCAATCCACCACCGGAACTGCGTGCAGCCGCTCTGCTCTCCCTGAGCGATGCTCTCTGTAAGGAGGGTCAGTCGCTTAAAGCGATTGAGATGCTCGAAACGCTGCTTAAGGAGTTCCCCGGTTCAGAGAATGTAATCTATGCCCGCCTGCAGTTAGGACGGTTGTATGTTGAACTGGGCGAAAAAGAGGGTCATGACCGGGCATTACAGGAGCTCGCATTTGTTATAAAAGAGGCGACTTCGCAACGTGAGAAAGCGGAAGCTCGTTTTCTGATGGCCCATCTTTATTACCTCAAGGGTGAGTTCAGTAAGAGTGCGCGTGAGTTCGTGGCTCTGCAAACCGATTATCCCGACGATATACGCGCTTCATCATCACGCAGGGAAGCGGCCTGGGCTCTGTATCATTCGGGAGGTTACGACGAGGTGATCGACCTCTCCTCGAAAGGGCTGGCCTCCCCTGATGCTGAACGTCGTGATGAGTGGCTCTATTTGCGTGCGAATAGTTTTCGGGGTAAATCGCGTAATAAAGAGGCTGTTGAAGATTACGTTACGCTTCTGAATGTTTTTGCCGAAAGCAGATTTGCAAACGCTTCACGATTGGAGTTGGCTCTGGTTTATTATACTTTGGGTAATTATAAGGATGTTGTGGCAGTTGCGTCCGGGTTGGATGTGGATGACGCGAAACGGCCGCACCTCCTATGGCTGCTTGCAGAGTCATATTCCGCACTGTCGCGTGAAGATGATGCCATGAAGTATTACAGGTTACTGGCGAAGGAGTTCCCCGATGGCGAACGCGTTGCCGATGCGCTTTACCGTGTTGCTTATATGCTGCAGCAGAAAGAGCTTTGGGCTGAAGCTGCGCAGCAGTACCGTGATATAGAAAAACGCTTTCCGAAGCATAAGCTTGCCGCCCGTTCTCTGTTCTCTGCAGGGGTCTGTTATATACGCTGCGATCAGGGGCCCGATGCTGTTTCGACCTGGCGTATGCTTGCCGACAAATACCCCGATTACAGTGATATGGCCGAGGTCCGTTATCAGCTTAGTCTGGAGTTGATTCGACAGGAGAATCATGACGTCGCGCTGAAGGAGCTGGATAAGTTCCTGATGCAGTATCCCAACCATGTTCGAATAGCTGATGCCTATTACTGGAAAGGGAGCCTGCTGTGTGATCAGGAGATGAGTAAACAGGCTGAAGCCGCACTTCGGGCGGCGCTGGAGAGGAGCGAAGACAGGCAGCTTGATACGGATATACGTTTCCGGCTCGGAATCGTGCTCCTGCAGTTGAAGCGTGATGCCGAGGCAGTCGCGCTGTTCTCATCGCTTATGGAACCCGACGCTGCCCAACGCTTCACTCCCGAGCGGATATTCTGGCTGGCTGAGTTTCAGTACGACAACGATAACTTTGAGGGATGTATAAAGGCTGCCAGGATGCTGGTCACTATACATAAGCAGCCTAATTGGCAGGAGATTGGATGGACGCTTATAGGTAGGGGCAATCAGTCTCTAAAGCTGAACGACAACGCCATTGCCGCTTTTAAGAAGGCCGTGGTGGTGAACGCGGGTTCATCTTTCTCTGCAGAGAGTGCTCTGCGTCTGGGGCAGTTGCTGTCCGACAAGCCTAACCATGAAGAGGCCATGAAGTGGTTGAGCGAGGCATCGAAACGTGCCTCCGGCAAGGGGATGCATACCATTCGGGCCGAGGCATACCTGGCAATGGGAAGCGTGTCGGAAGGGCAGGGAGATGATGATGCGGCATTGCGGTTCTTTATGACGGTATCACTTCTTTTCGATGATGAGGATCGTGTTCCCGAGGCCTATGAACGGGCCATTGTTCTGCTTGGACGGTTACGCCGCCTTGATGAGCGCTCGGCCCTGATAGCAGAGCTTCATAAGCGGTTTCCTAAAAGTGCCGCGGCAGGTCGTTATTCCGATAACAGGGGTGTAAATTGATCTGGTTCAAACAACGTTACCGTAACACTGAATCTTTTTCGGCGCACATTGTTGCTGCGATGGTGGCGGGAGGGGTGTCGCTGCTGCTGCACCTGGCATTTTTCCTTGTATTCGGAGATTCGCCAGTATCGTATGTGCTTGATTTCGGGCAGACTAAAGATGGCTCCTCAAATCGGAAGCCATCGGTTGTTGAGCGTGTCGATAAGTATAATCCTGCCGATGAGCTCTCGGGCGACAATATTGGCGAGCTGGTTTTGTCGGCTGCAGAATTTATGGGGCTTATGCCTTCCAGACCAGGTGAAACTCCCCGAAGTACTTTGCCGGAGGAAACGGCCCCTCCCACGGTTCCCGGCTATTCGCTTGATGCAGCACTCAGCGACATAGCGCTTCCGCCTGAATCTGAGACATTTGAGCAGTGGCAGCCGCGACGAGACATAATCGCAGTGGAAACTCCGCAGATTGATGATAGTCTTGCGCTGCTGCCTCGTATAGAGATCCCATGGGTGGAGCGTGTCTCCGACACACCGGATATCATTCCTCCCTTTGAGCTGCATGCATCGGTAATTGGTGTAGCCTCAAATATTGGTGAGAGCGCTATATCAGGCAGGGATGTTTCTCCATTCGCTCTTACAACTGATCTGCCGGTTGAGGATTTAACCCCGGATCTGACGGTTCCGGGATCCGATAATGATATAAGCACACGTATTACAGACCCCGATGCCGCAGCAGAGGATGGTATAACCCAGCAGATACCGAAAGCACTGGAGTCTCTGCTTCAGTCTCGAGTGACGGCTGTGTCTCTGCCGTCTGAGCCGGGATCGATATACTTTTCAATAGAGATAGATCGTATAACACCTGAAAAACTGCCATCCCTGCCCAAGGACATTCTCTTTGTTCAGGACTGTTCACGCAGTATAGACGAGGCCAGGCTCCATTTCTGCAGGGAGATGTTGAGTGAGCATATTAAGAATCAGCTGTCGCCCGGCGACCGGTTTAATGTCATCAGTTTTGCTGAAGATACACGCAGCTGTTTCGAAACGTGGAGCAGTGTGAACGATTCCAGTATCAGTCATGCTCTTAAGTTTGTAAGCGAGATGAAGTCTGTTGGCGAAACTGACCTCTATGGTGCAATGCTGGATCTTGCTGAAATCAGGGGTGAAGAGGGCCGCCCGATGATCGCTATCCTTATAACGGACGGACGGCCCACCGTGGGTACCCTTGAAAGTTCCAGAATTATCTCAGGATTTACCGCGCTGAACAGAGGGAACCTTTCCGTTTTCACCCTGGGCACCTCAAAAACGAAGAATGATTATCTTCTCAATCAGCTCAGTTATTGCAACCGGGGCGACAGCGCAGAGGTTAAAGGTGGGCGCTGGGGTATTCCGGACGCGTTCAATGGCCTGGCCGGCTCGCTTGCACGCCCGGTTCTTTGCAATGTTAATTTCATATTCGACAGCGGCTTTCGCGGAGAGATATACCCTCTCCAGACTACGAATCTTTATGAAGACCGTCCGCTTATTCTGTATGGTAAATGTGATGCGGATGTCAGTGATGTGACTTTTCAGGCGACAGGCAAGGCCGGTTCTGCTCCCTGCGATATGATTTTCAGATTGCCGATACGCCCCGCTGCTGTTAAGGATGCTGATCAGTTGCGACAGAAATGGGCCGAACAGAAGGTTTATGCATTGATGGGGATGTTGGCAGCGGACCCGGATCCCCTGCGGAAGTCAGAGATGTTGCGGACAATGAAGATCTATGGTGTTAATCTGCCGTATGCTTTTGTACATTGAGAACAGTAACGGGAATAAGCTCAGGGGTGTGAAATGAAGATTGGTTTTATTGGTGGCGGAAGGATGGGGGAAGCACTTCTGGTTGAGATGTTGCGGACATCCATAGTGACAAAGGATGATATAAAGGTCAGTGAGACCAATATTGAGCGGCGTCAGTATTTGAGCCGCCAGCATGGTGTCTTTGTTACCGATAATTGTGCCGAAGTACTGACTCTTGTGGATGTTGTTGTTCTGGCCGTTAAGCCGCAGGGCCTTGATGTGGTTTTGCGTGACCTTGCCCCGGTTGTCAGGTCGCAGCACCTGATTATATCCATAGTCGCCGGCAAACATCTGGCCGGTATCGAGAGTATGCTTCCCGAAACTCCCGCATTGGTGCGAGTGATGCCGAATCTGCCGGCTCTGGTCTCTAAAGGGATCAGTGCGTTCTGCTGTGGCAGTAATGTCGACGGGGAGGACAAGGCTATTGCAGAGCTGTTGCTGCGCTGTTTCGGTGATGTGATAGAGATGGATGAATCGCAGTTCGATGCCATAACAGCCCTCAGCGGTTCCGGCCCGGCGTTTTTTGCATATTTTCTCGAGGCAATGGTTTGCGGAGGTGTGGCACTCGGTATAGAGCGTAAGGACGCCGAGAGGCTGGCTCTCCAGACAATGCTGGGTACGGCCGAGGTGCTGGTGCGTCACGAACTGAGCGCGTTCGAGCTGATGGATGCGGTTGCATCCAAGGGCGGTACCACTGAGGCAGGCCTGATTGTTCTGAACGAATCCACGGTGAACGATACAATATTGGAGACCTTGCGTACGGCTGCCCGGCGAAGTTGTGAGCTGAGCGGGACAGAGGCGGAAATGCCGCCATCTAAACCGTAGCTTTTATCGCTTTTCCGCATGGTTTTTAGGTGCGTCTGGCGTGCTTAACACCTTTTTGAAGCGTTTGTTTTCGGAGATTATTTTTTGGGCTTCATCTCCTCCAATAGCGATAGCTTCGTTCAGGATATCCTTTGCCAGCCGGTTTCTGCTGGTTACGGAGTAAAGCGTTGCCAGATCCAGCCTAGCATGCCAGTCTTTCGGTTTTAACTCTATGTAGCGGGTTAGCATGGCGATAGCAGGGCCGTTGACGTGATGTTTCAGGGCAACCCCTGTAAGGTCTAAGATAAACTCCGGCTCCTTCTCCTTGTGAATGTCGCGTGCGGCCAGAGACAGCAGCGAGAGCGCTTGGTCGGCCCTCTCCACGCTGTAAAGAAGGTCAAAGAGTTTAGTGAGTGTGGCTTTGTCACGCGGTAGATCTTCCAGCGGAAGCGACGATACAGTGGCGCGAGCCTCCTTGTTCAGTTTATGCTCGAGCTGAAGGGTTGCCAGCTCGACACGGTTGCTTAGTGAACTCTCGGCCGAAGAGAGCATAAGCATGCGCGCTAGACGTAATTCCGAGCGGTCGATATCATTACTGATGGCAGGTAGGTTTACAGATGCTATGCGGTCGAACATGCCGAATGACGTCTTTACCTTTTCCATTGCTGTTGTCCGCTTCTTTAGCAGTTTACGGGCCTCATCGTAGCGTTCACCGGGGATATACAGTTCAACCACAGCACTGATTATCGTTCTCGGCGATGGATATGTGTCAATAGACTGTGTAAACGCCTTTTCCGCACCGGAGTTGAATCCCCTGGAGGCCATGGCAACAGCC
>CAZAKU010000213.1:0-2824 GCA_964485765.1 uncultured Lentisphaerales bacterium | reverse complement strand
GAATAATGCCGATAGACCCGAGACCTGTGCCCAGCCAGCCGAACGACGCGCTCACCCACCGTGTACCTGTTTTATTCTCTTTCATAGGCCTAACTTATCGAACCATAGCGCTACATGCAACCGCTGAGACCACATGAAATTACTGGCATGTAGATCTCTATGCCCCTGTCAATGTTGCCGCGTCCAGTCAGCACCCCCTGCGCGGTTAAAGATTCTACACGCATTTTCGAGCAGATATCTACTTGCTTTACAGCTAATTATGCGATACTGTTCTCCAGCGTGAACCGGATGAATAAGATATTCCGTATGTCTATCATCGCACTTCTGATCCTGACGAACACAGGAGCGGGTGCGCTTGCGGTAGCCTGTGCCTGCGACGAGCATCACAATGGCTCACAGCAGAGCCATGATCACACGGGCTTCGCCGTAGATGACCCGCACCACTGTCCGTGCGAAACTACCGACTCAGATCATAATGATTGCGAAGGTGTTGATTCCGGAGCATGTCACTGTGCATTTGAACATTTTAACCCGGGTCAGTCGTTTCCAGCCGAGGCCAACCCCCATACAGGCCTAAGCTGTTTTTCAGCAAGCGCACTTCCCTGTTGCTCTTTCTGGAGCGTAAATGAGCTGTTAGTCAGATCTAAACGCAATGTGATCGACACATCTCAATTAATCGAAATATCGGTTAAACGTCTACCAACCGTCCTAAGACTTTGATCCAAAGTCACGGTTACCAATGCCGGACCCCCTGAATATACCGGGGAGCCGTAGTCACCTAACACCTCTTCCATCAAAAACATGCATTCACTGTATGGAAGACGCAATACCACCTGATAATGGAGCAATACACATGAATAAAAGAAACAATACGCTTTTCACTCTTCTCGCCCTGGGAATAATCTCCTGCGCGACACAGTCCCATGCCGGAGCCGGGCACGGGGCTGCCGAAGGGCAGGAAAGCAAGATATACTTCGATGAAAAAACTCACGAAATGCACATTCCCGTAACCAAAGAGCAGGTTACCAGACTGGGCATACAGGTCTCGGAAGCTGTAAAAGGGCAGGTTAACCGCGAAATCAGCGTACCCGCAGAGATCACGATGAACAGCGACAAGGCGGCACATGTAGTACCACGTGCAGCCGGAATCGTTCGTGAAGTAACTAAGTCAATAGGCGACAGCGTAAAGGCGGGTGAAGTCCTTGCATGGATAGAAAGCGACGAGCTTGCAGATGCAAAACTTAACTACTATGAAAAGCAAACTGAGGTCGGCTGCTGCGAAATCGAACTGCCACGCGCACAGGAGATCTTCGCGAATGTTGCAAAACTTATTGATATTCTCAAGAAAGAAGCCACCGAGGAGCAGATAGGCAAACTGCACGACAAGGAGATGGGAAGCTACCGGGGCAAACTGCTAACAGCTTATACGGGCTACCAATCCGCAAGAATCACTTACGAACGCGAAAAATCACTCCATACAAAAAACATTGGAAGCGGACAGGAGCTGCAGGTTGCGGAGACAAAAATGAGACAGGCACGTGCGGGCTTTCACGCAGCAATGGACACCGCCCGCTACGAAACGCTGATAGCATACAGTGAAGCTATACAGGATCGGCAGGTAGCCGAGTTCAACGTTGTAGCGGCCGAGAAACAGCTGCGGCTGAAGGGCGCCGACGATGCGCTAATCGCGGAGTTGGATGCCCTCATACCCAAAACAGCATCACTCAAGCCATGCCTATGCGACGACCCGGACTGTGGAAAAACAATTATCCCATCCGTAGCGGCAACACTTGGTAAGAACAAGCGCTTTGCATGGAATGCCCTGCGCGCCCCATTCGACGGCACTGTCACTGCACGACATATTGTTATGGGAGAGTCCGTCGACACAAGCAGCGAGGCCTTTATGATTGCAGACCTCTCCTCGGTATGGGTTGACCTCTCTATTAGCCGTGACCACATTCCCGTAGCAAAAAAAGGTCAGACGGTTACCCTGTATATGCCGGGCGACACGACCACATCATCCGAAATTGAATATATCTCCCCCACTCTGTCACGTGAAACACGAACAGCCACCGCGCGCCTCTCCATAGACAACCCCGAAGGACTCTTCAAGCCGGGAATGTTCATAGAGGCAGGCATTCATATTCCATCACCGAAAGATGCTGTTGTTGTTCCGCAGGATAGCGTGCAACTGGTTAATGACCAACTCTGTGTGTTCGTATGGGGTAAGTCAGACTTTATCCTCAGAACGGTAGAAACGGGAATGAGCAACGGAGAGTTGATAGAGATAACCAAGGGGTTGAAAGAGGGAGAACAGGTGGTATCAGTCAACGCATTCTCGCTCAAAGCTGAAGCAACTAAATCAGACACCGGCTCATCCTGCAGCGGACATTCACACTGATTAAGGAATTCATTTAAATGATCGAAAAAATCATATATATAGGCTTAAAACATAAGCTGCTGGCGGTCGTGGTAACACTGGCCGTCTGTGCACTGGGATTTATATCGCTGTCTAAACTGTCGATAGATGCTTTCCCGGACATTAGCCCGAACCTTGTTCAGGTTTTTGCAGAGGTGGACGGTATGGCACCGGAAGAGGTCGCCACATATATTACAAGACCTACCGAGTCGGCAATGCGAAACATTCCCGGTGTCAGCAGAATCCGCTCGCTTTCATCACTGGGGCTGTCGACAGTAAATGTATACTTCGACGAAAAGGTAAACATCATTACAGCCCGGCAACTCGTGTCGGAGCGCCTAAAACAGGCAGAAGAGGGCATCCCCGAAGGCGTCAACCTGCCTCATGGACTTGAGATGGGAGCCC
>CAZAKU010000212.1:0-3782 GCA_964485765.1 uncultured Lentisphaerales bacterium | reverse complement strand
CTGCAGTCGACTATTACATGTAGAAGAGTCCTGCGAAGTTCTGAGCCGATTAGGCAGACTATTCGGTTCAAAAACCGCATGTAGTTGATCCGATTAACGAACGAGTCTGTCGGTTTGTCATCGCAGGTCTCGAGGAAAGGTCACTCGAAGATACTCATGTGGATTGAAGATCTCAAGAGACAGGCCCGCAAGCGTGCGTGTTACTTGGTTATTCCTGCTGACTCAAAATGCTCAAGCACCTTCTTCCTATCTCCATATCTCGAGATGGAGATGGGAAGCTAAATAGTCGCAGGAACAGGCCACCTCCAGGTAGCCATAAGCGGCTATCGAGGTCTGAGCCGCGGTGCCATCACCCCATCCGCCAGCCGACGGGCAGATCAACCGGCCCCACAGAACAGTTATGCTCTCCGGTTATGCCAAGCGAGAAGCCATTATCGATGCGGTGATAGTTCTGCTTATGGTCGTCCGAGTGAAGCGAGACGGAAAACAGCAGATCACCCGATGCAAAAGGCAGCGGCCCCATCTCCAGCAGAACCTTGCCTTCCCCCTCAATGTCGCCCGTATCCACTTTGTGCATCTGGGTATTGGTGGCAAAAAGGGTATTCCCCTCCGGATCCGCCAGCCCACAACCGAATACAGGGTTATGCAATCTGCTTTTGCTCCGATATGACAGCTCGGCCGTGACCGTCGCGCCGGTCTGAACGAAGTCGACCTCGCCCCCTTTTGAATCAAGAAACCGGACAGCGGTGATTTCAGCTTCGCGGGTGCCCCACTCTCGGCGCAGCCCCTCAACAGTACTCTCTCTTGCATGCGCACGGTAGCGGCCAACCGATTCTCCGGGTGCCCCCCAGTGCAATACGCGCCCCTGGTCCAGAACCAGAATCCTGTCGCTGATCTCCTGCACCGTTGCCAGATCATGCGAAATAATAAGCATCGTCTTGCCGCGCCGCCTGAACTCTTTCATCTTCTCAAGGCATTTTCGCTGAAAGCCAACATCCCCGACCGCCAATACTTCATCGATTAGCAGGACATCCGGGTCGACCTCAACCGCGACAGCAAAACCGAGCCTGACGTACATCCCCGAGGAGTAGTGACGCACGGGCTGATCAATAAATTGGCTGAGCTCTGCAAAATCAACAATAGCGTCTAGTCGGTCCTGCATCTGGGCACGCGACAGGCCCATGATAGCGCCATTCAGAAACACGTTTTCGCGCCCGGTGAGATCAGGGTGAAACCCAGCCCCCAGCTCAAGCAGCGAGGAGACACTTCCCTCAACCCGTACAGAACCTGACGTAACCATCTTCGTTCCAGCCAGAAGGCTTAGAAGAGTACTCTTGCCGGCTCCGTTTGAGCCTATCAGCCCCAGCACCTCGCCCTCACGCACACTGAAAGATACATCTTTTACAGCCCAGAACGGCTCCCTCTTACCTCTTCGGAAAACGCCCAGTACAGTTGACTTCAAGGTGTTACCGGCCGATCTGCTCAGTCGGAAGCACTTGCTCACATCCCTGGCTTCAATAACCACGCGATCACTCACAGTACATCTCCAAAACGTGGTTCACCCTTGCGGAAGGCCAGAATACCGACCAAGAGGACAACAAAGCACATAGCGAATGAGAGCAGCATCAAGCCGGCGCCTGGAAGCGCGGATGAAAGCAGCGAAGCGCGATACGCCGACACTATTCCCGTCATTGGATTAGCAAAATAAACAACCTTTACCCAGTCCGGCAGCGGTGAATCAGGCCCGATAACCCGCTCTATAGGGTAGATAACAGGTGTCATGAAAAACCAGGCAAGCATAACGACCGAGAGCAGATGCTCGGTGTCGCGAAAGAATACATTTGCCGCCCCAACCAGCAATCCTATCCCCAGGCAAAGAACACACTGCCCCCCGAAAGCGGCCAGCATCCATAACGGACTCCCAAAGTCTGCACCTGAGATAAACAGATAAACAATCACAACCAGCATGGAGAGAAAGAAGTTAAACACATTCCCGGCTACCATAGAAAGGGGGAGAATGCTGCGCGGAAAAGACGCCTTGGTTACCAGATTGCTGTTACCCACTATAGCGCCAAGTGAATCACCCAGACACATTGCCAGAAATTGCCAGCAAACTATACCCACAACCAGTATCGGTAGATCTATCCTGAATTTCATAACCCGCAGAAATGCGGAGTATATGATGATCAGAAAGATAGGCCCAAGCAACGACCAGAAAAAGCCCAGCACCGAGTTACGGTAGCGCAGCTTCACATTTCGAGCCGTCATCAACCACAACAGGTAACGACGCCCCCATATTTCTCTCAACCAATCCATAACCCGGATGCTCCAATCGATCTTCCACCAAAAGTGGGACAAGGTTAACCATATAAGCCTCTCTTGGCAACTTCGGAGTGAATGCAAATAAAGTAAACTCACCGCCAATCTGCCGGCAACTCCCGAAAGTAAATAAGAGAAATCAGCGCTTTGCCTTTAATTTTCATAAAAAAACCTTATTATCCTTATCCCATGCAGATACCACTACCCAAAACAATCATCATATTATTCCTCCTGCTCCCCCTTTTCAGCTTTGCAGCAGAGAGGGACAACCCCGAATGGACCCGTCAAGTCGACGCATCAAAGGCGCGTGCAACCCTTTTCGAAAGCAAGGCCAAATGGATTCGCGATGCATATTTTCAAGATGAATTTTCCAAAAAAGTGGTCGCCCAGCAGAATGCACTCGCCCGTAATGAGAGGAGAATAACCAAACCGGTGAAACTGAAGTCGGGGGCTCACGAAGAGGCTTATATCAGCCAGATTGAGCCGGACTCAGCCCAGCCGTTCAAGATATATCTGCCATCATGGAGATCGCAACCCGAACCGCCTCTCATTATATACCTCCATGGATTTGTTCCTTCATACGATATTTTTCAGTGGAGCGACATACCCGACGGTCTCACAAACATAGCCGAAAGACTCGGGCTTTGTGTAGCGGAGCCCTTCGGCAGAAGCAATACCGACTTCCAGGGAATAGGTGAACAGGATGTCATGCGCGTGATCGAAGAGATGCATAAGCGCTTCGGCACATCACAGAAGCATGTAATTTTGTGCGGCTATTCCATGGGGGGCATGGGCGCCTGGACCATCAGCAGCCGCTTCGCCGAACGCTTTTGCGGCATGCTTATCGTCAACGGTCGGGCCGACTGGTACAACTGGCAGCAGCGCGACCCCGAAGATATGCCCGAGTGGCATCGCCGGCTGAAAGACTCCGCCTTCACTCCCACCAGAATTGATCGCCTGAAGAACCTGCCTATTCTGGCCTTTCACGGTGCGCTGGACCCGGCTATACCGGTTTCGGAAGCACGGCATTCCCTGAAACTGGCACAGGCTGCAAAGCTGCCTATTAAGTATATCGAGATTGAGTATGGCGACCACTGGATAATCGAAGAGGTGCTGGCTCGTGCAGAGGTCATTCCATGGATAGAGAAAGTTGTAAAGGGAGCCGAAAAGATCAAACGCCCCACCCCGCTCTCTCTGCGCCCGGGCGAAACGCCCAGCCTCCTTCAAAACGCGTTTCTGGATCCTTTCGCGTATGTAATGCCCATATCTGCACAAAAAGTGCCGGATGCAAAGCGGAACTTTGTCGACCGTGCAATTGAGTGGCGCAACTTTGCAAAGTCTCTGCCACGTATACTGATTGAAGGGAGAGGTAATCCAGCCGAGTATGCAAAGTGGAATATCTTCGCTTTCGGGGAGCCGGAGGGCAGCCCCGTAATAAAGAAGATACTCTCCGCCTCAAATGT
>CAZAKU010000211.1:0-3596 GCA_964485765.1 uncultured Lentisphaerales bacterium | reverse complement strand
AGGTAGAACTTGGCCACATCGACTATGCAGTCATCTTCATCCATGACGATCAGTCCGCCTGATCCCATGATAGATCCGATCTTTGCCAGATTTTCGTAATCGATAGGCGTATCGAGATACTCTTCAGTTATAACACCGCCGGATGGTCCTCCGGTCTGGGCAGCCTTAAATGCTTTGCCGTCCTTGATGCCGCCACCGATATCGAAGATGATTTCGCGCAGGGTTGTGCCCATGGGAACTTCGATCAGCCCGGAGTTGTTGATCTTGCCGGTCAGGGCGAAAACCTTGGTTCCGCGGGATGAGTCTGTGCCCAGGCGTGCAAACCAGTCACCACCCTTAAGGATGATCATAGGTATATTGGCTAGCGTTTCGACGTTGTTGATGACCGTCGGTTTGCCCCATAGGCCTTTGACTGCCGGGAAGGGGGGACGTGGAACCGGCATGCCGCGCTTGCCCTCAATAGACGCAAGCAGAGCGGTCTCTTCACCGCATACGAAAGCACCGGCGCCGAAGCGCAGTTCGATTTCAAAACTGAAATCGCTGCCGAGAATCTTCTTGCCCAGCAGGCCGTATTTCTTTGCCTGCTTGATAGCATTCTCGAGTCGCCTGATCGCGAGCGGGTATTCAGCGCGGATATATATGTAACCACGGGTGGCACCTACTGTACGGCCGGCAATGGACATAGCTTCGAGTATGGAATGCGGGTCACCCTCAAGGGTGGAGCGGTCCATATATGCGCCGGGGTCACCTTCGTCGGCGTTACATACAATGTACTTCTGGTCATTGGGAACATTCTTCGAGAACATCCACTTGCGATACGTTGGGAAACCTGCTCCCCCTCGTCCGCGCAGTCCGGAGATCTCCAGCTGTTTGATGACCTCATCGCCATCCATTTCGAAGAGCGCTTTTTCCAGAGCAGCATATCCGTCACGGGCTATGTATTCATCAATAGAGTCGGGGTCGATGACACCGCAGTTACGCAGAACCACACGGACCTGTTTCTGATAGAAGTCTATATCTTCCAGGCGTGCGCGCTTCTTGCTGTTAGCGTTGTTGTATATCAGGCGGTCGACTGCGCGCCCTTTAACGATATGTTCAGCGACAATTTCCTTTGCATCTTCGGCTTTTACCGAGACGTAAAATGTTTCATCGGGAAGAACCTTTATGATTGGTCCCTTTTCGCAGAAACCAAAACAACCGGTACGTACGAGTTGTGTGTCGGATGCAGCGCCTTGCTCCTGAAGTTCCTTCTGCAGGGTGTCGTAGAGGTCGATGCCTCCACTGGCTTCGCAGGCAGAGCCGCCACAGATCAGAATGTAGTTTTTAAATGCCATAGTTCGGATTCCTGTTTAGCTGATGATATCCGCAGCGGGTTTGTCAAAGATGTGGTTTTCTATCAGTTTGCCTTCCTTGATATGTTCGGCGACAATTTTGCGTGCAACATCGCCGTCGACGTCTCCGTAAATTATCGATGGAAGGGAAGGTGTTGATACCTCTACTGTAGGCTCAGAGTAGCAGAGTCCCATGCATCCGGTCTGTTTAACCAGTACATTTGTAAGCCCCTGTTTCTCAATCTCATCGAGCAGTGCATCAAACGTCTGCTTGGCTCCGGCGGCGATGCCGCAGGTTCCCATACCGATGGTGACAATTACATCTTTACCTTCGGTTTCGCGTCGAGAGAGTTCCCGTTTCTTGGTTTCGCGGAGCTTGCGTAGCTCCTCAAGCGTTAATTTAGCCATTGTTTACATCCTCGTTAAGTGTCATTTCCTGATTCCTGAGATAGGTGCGAGCCAGCAGAAGGGATTCGCTGCTTTTCAGTTCACCCAGCGCGTCGATAAGTTCACTTCGGCTGACCTGGTAGGCGTATCCGTTGCGGGAGCGCTTGACCTGAAAGTCAAAATCACGGTCGAAACTCATCAGCTGCAGCAGCGTTGTTGCTACATCGCCCAGCGGCGGAAGGTCGGTGTGTGTGCTGTCGAAACAGAACTTAACGCAACTGCCTTTGCCGGGTGTAGATTTGATTTCAGCCTCTCCTCCGGTCTGCTCAGCTATCTGATATAGGAAAGGTATTCCCAGTCCGACACGTCGCTTATGTTTACCCGGTTCCGAAAAGAAGGGGTCACGTGCTCGGCTCAGTGTAAGCTGATCCATCCCTTTACCGTTGTCGCTGACTTCAGCTTCAATATGATTGCTATCCTCGCGCAGCTCTAAATCAATAGAGTGCGCATCGGCTTCTATTGCATTTTGAACAAGGTCGGCCAGCAGGTCGCAGATTGAAGCGTGCACCGTTATCACCTAATCCCTGAATTTAGCCAGAATCTTAGTCAATTCTTCATTTTTGACGTGTCCGAAAACCTCGCCATTGATGGCCATCACCGGTGCCAGACCGCAGCAGCCGATGCAGCGAACAGACTCTACAGAGAATTTGCCATCCTCCGTCGTGCAGTTAACCGCGCAGTTCAGCTCGCGCTCAAGCGAAAATATCAGATCTTCGCCACCCTTAAGGTAGCAGGCTGTGCCCATACAGACCTGAATCTGTGTATCGCCGGGCTTTTCCAGCTTGAACAGGTGATAGAAAGTGATGACACCGTAGATTTTGGCGACAGGGACATCTGTGAGGTGAGAGACCTCGAAAGCGGCTTCACGCGGGATGAAGCCGAAATGCTCCTGTACACGATGCAGGATCATGATCAGGTTGCCGGGTTTCCCTTTCCACTTCTTGATGAAGCGGATGACATCGTCCGGCAGGACTTGCTCCGTAGCTGGAGCGACCTCCGTATTGGTATTCATTGATACTTTTCCTCCGTCTCGTTACGTAACAGTTGTACTCTTCAATCTGGGTAAATGGCGAGATTAAAGCCTCTCGCTCTCTGAAATGGGGGCGAATAATGCTGTTTTTGTTTGATTGTTGCAAGTCTTTATTTAACCTATCTGTAGTTTTTAAATGACAAATTGTGCTTTTAAAATGACTTGCGTGCTTTTAAATCATAGTGTATGGTCACTTTTGTTTTTGAAAGAGGAGTAATAAGATGAATAGAGAACTTATTCAGAGATTGTCGCAGTACCGCCGTGTTTTGATGAAGTTACGCTCGTTGGGGTTTGTGAAGGTGTTTTCCGATAATCTCGGCGATGCCGTCAGGGTCTCTGCGTCGTTGGTGCGTAAGGACTTATCAAGTTTCGGTATGGGCGGCAACAAGCGTGGCGGCTATAGTATTGACTCTCTTCTTGAAGGGTTGAGCACGATACTTGGCGCTACCGGTGAGCATCGCCTGATAGTCGTTGGGTGTGGTCGAATAGGCCAGGCTGTAATGGCTTACTATACCAATGCGCCTGAGGGAATTCGCGTTTTGGCCGGATTTGATGTTGCTGCCGACCTGATTTCCGAAGAGCAGGCGGTACCTGTTTACCATATTTCCAAGCTTGAGGAGTATGTGGCCGAGAAGGAGGTCACCGTTGCCGTTGTAACTGTGCCGGGCGACAGTGCTTCGGAGGTAATAGAGCGTCTGCGACGTTGTGGTATCTCAGGAGTTCTTAATTTTGCCCCTGTAAAGATGAAAAGCTGCAACCCATGTATTGTTGATAATATTAATATCCGT
>CAZAKU010000210.1:0-2686 GCA_964485765.1 uncultured Lentisphaerales bacterium | reverse complement strand
GTATAATCGTCGATCCTGTCAGGGAGGGATAAGTCGACGGGTGCCTCAGGGTTTCCATAGACCTTGCGATCTATCGAAAGAGCAAAAAATGCTGCACCAAAAAGGACCAGGCAGATTATGTACGGGATGTAGCGCTTTGTTTCCATTTTCTGATTTTTTCGTGGTAGTCTACGTTTAGGGCAGAACCTGCCGAAAACAGCAGCAGGAGGGATAATGCAAATACGATCAGTCCGGAGTAATCATGTGCGATTTGAAACCACGAATCATTCAGCCATGCGGCGCAGCCGGTCAGCAGTACAACGCGGAATGAGTTTGCCAGCATTGCCAGCGGCACAGAGCAGAGAAATAAAAGCCATTTGCGCGTGGTTGTGCGCATGACGAAGTAGGCATACGGTGCGGCCAGTGCGGTCATAATCGAGAGAGAACGCAGGCCACTGCAGGCATCGGCAACATTTACCGTGAACCTTCCGGGTACGGCAGACGTGATTACAGTCCCAATGCGTACTATGTCGATCCCCATCCCGGTTATAATGCTTTCGGCGACCATACTGGCAATCAGCCTTAGCGGCATGGTTATTGCCTGAAGGAACCATGCAAGGAAGCAGATCAGCATATATCCGATCGGGAAGAGCATGAATTTGGCGGTTCTCCAGCCGTAAAGGGTTAGGCATACCGACCACATTGCGCCGGCCAGGCATACGAGAGATATGCGGGGCTGCTGAGCCCAGTACATCGCCCAATGCCCTGCCAGGGAGAGTGCCAGCAGGATCACTCCGATCGTGTGTCCGCTAGAGTCTTTCTCGTCGGATTGACGATGCAGCCAGGCCTGGTATAGAAATATGGTAAAGAAAAGATACCAGAGTATGTTTCTTAGGTATGGGATTGTTTCCGCCGCAATCGTTTTTATTGAGAGCCATTTGTCTGGTGCTTCCAGCGCGCCTACCAGCAGAAAGTTGATTGCTGCCAATGCTGCAAAAATGGCACTGCGGAGATACCATGGAGTGGGGGATGTGCTGTCTTTTTTCAGGCGCCAGTCGGATAGGGCCAGTACACCTGCCAGCATGAACCAGCCGTGCGAGAAGTCCTGGTTCGACGGACGCCACTGATGATCTATCCAGCGCAGGAGGGATGGGCCTTCGGCCGCCTTATGTGAACCGTTTCCGAACATTGCAAATACAATCTGAATAGCGGCTGACACGCTAAGAATCGAAACCACTTCGCCCCAGTGCGGGATGATCTTGCTCTTTTTTATATTGGAATCGCTCATATTTCTGATGATGCAAATGGTTACTATACCCGAAAAGATTGAAAGAATAGCACATTGTCAGGCGCTTTGCGAAGTCGTTTTTTCTGTAGACCTCAGTCTCTACTTTTCTGATCCTCGTTGGTGATATCGTCCATATCAACGGCGCGCCTGAATTCACGCTTTATCCGCATGGGAATACGGATTATCAGAAGGAAGCTTAACATTGAGAATGTTATAGTTGTGAAGAGCAATCGGTCACCCTGTAGACCGCGTGTTAGGAAATCCAGAAGCAGAAGCGCACCGAAAAGAGAGAATTGTCCGTAATAGCTGAAGATCTCCTGCGCGATAGCTTTGCACGTTTGCAGAGTCGTTCTTGCCTTATCGGTAGCCGCGGCCTGTATATCGGTGCATCCAAGAAGGATTCTTCTGCCGCGTTCACTCTCCGGGTCAGGCGGGGGCAGTTTCTGCTTGCCTCTGAGCTGACAGAATACATGCTCGATGGCGGAGGCCGAGGCACTCCAGTTGCCGGGGATTGAGAGAACTGCCAGTATGAGAAAAAGAGGGTGTTGGTACTGCAGGTATATTCCGAAGCCGATAGAGCTTAGAAACATAGGCTTAAAGAGCAGATGAAAGACGTAATCCAGATAGAAACCTGATGGTGACTGGGTATTTGTTAGTCTGGCCAGACTGCCGTCTGCGAGATCCAGAATGTATCCCAGGTTCCATAGCAGTGCTGTCACAAGCAGCAGTGCCCATCCTCCGGATTCGTTATTGTTGCTGAGAAGGTGCATTCCAAGCAGGAAGGTTACAGCGCTGGCTATCCAGCAGGAGCCACCAAGCAGTGTGACTGTGTTGGCAGAGAGACCCATGCGCCGTGCCGCAAGAGCGAGAGGGTAGGCGAGGCGCCGGGCGGCCCATTCGGTTATGAGTGCGCATTCGTCAGGTTTTTTAGTTTTCTCGTAATCAGACATTTCACCTCTTTGATAATGCCGGCGTCGGTTTACTTACTCCTGCGCGTTCAAGCTACCTGAATACGGATTCCGGTTCAAACGTTTTTCGAGGTGATATTGCACTTCACGGGTGATATTGCGCCGATAGCGGGCAATACACGCTCCCGGGCATGAGCCAGGTCTCCCGGCGTGTCAATTTCGGCCCATGGGTGGCTCTTCGTGGAGAGGGCCTCTACAGGCTGTGTAAGGCACAGCTCCTCTATAGCAGACTCGTACCAGCAGTCGGTCTCCCCACGACTGAGAAACCTGTTCAGGATGACCTTTAGCGATTTTGCTGAGGGTTCATTGAATCGTGCAAGGCCTATATATTCGCCTGCAGCATCGTTCGGATGTATGCTTTTGCGGATTTTGCCGATATTACCGCTTTGCAGCGTGACCTTCATCTCTTCGTCACCCAGCGGCTTTGTGTCATCTACGCAAAGCACACAGG
>CAZAKU010000209.1:0-3913 GCA_964485765.1 uncultured Lentisphaerales bacterium | reverse complement strand
TACTTGGTGCAATTTATACAGCCGGTATAGATTTTGTGCATAATATCCCGCTTCGAGATCTCACGGAACCCCAAACCAGCGAAAAACGGGGGTGTGAAGGTCAGCACGATCACCTGTGCCGGGTGCATCGGCGTGATTCGTTCTATTACGGCATTAATCAGAGCTTTCCCTATCCCTTTTTTCCTGTATTCGGAGGCAACAGATACTGATTGTATCTCGATTGTGGCGTCGCAGGGCGCTCCCACCTCGGGTAATATTTTCCAGGCTGCTGTGCCTATTATCCGCTCACCCTCGGCGCAGACCAGGAAACGATCAATGCATTGAACAATATCGCTCATGGCCCGCGGCACAAGCTCATCGGGGAAAGTCTTTATGAGTGAGAATATCTTCTCGGCATCGGCGAAGTCCGCCGAACGTATAGTCCATCTCTTCTGCATAGTGTTAACCCGGTTTTTCTGGTTCATTGAATCAGGGGTTGGATGCCCCGGCCTCGTGTAACAGCTCATCGCGGTGCTGCCGGGCGAAAAGTATAACATCCTCGGACCAGTCGCGCATAGTATTGAGTTTGCGCGCCTTTAGATGGCTGTTTTCGAGGATGGAGTTGACGGGCCTTTTAGCTGGAGTGGGGTATTCACTGCTTGAGCATGGGGCCAGATTGTAAGGGATATCCATTGAGTTCAGGAACCTTTGCGCGAATTCGTGCCAGTTACAGTGGTTTTCGGCCGTGGCATGATATATTCCGGGAGTGAAATCGTTCAGCAGGTTTGAGATCTGCTCCGCGAGTCGGAAAGACCAGGTCGGCGATCCGTATTGGTCATCCACAACGCGAATTGTGCGCTCAGGGCTGGCCAGCGCCAGACGAAGCATCGTTTTGGGGAAGTTATGCCCATTCCGTCCATACAGCCACGCTGTTCGCAGGATGGCGCATTGTTCACATGCGGCGGCTGCACTTATCTCTCCTGCCAGCTTGCTGCTCCCGTAACTGCCTATGGGAGAAGGTGTGTCGCCCTCTGTATATGCAGCCGGAGGTGTACGATCCCCGCTGAATACATAATCGGTGGAGATGTGTATAAAGCGTGCTCCTGTTTCGCTGCAGGCTTGCGCCAGCATCCCGGGCGCATCCCCATTTACACGCATGGCCAGTTCCTGCACCTTTTCGCATTCATCCACCTGGGTATAGGCGGCACAGTTGATTACGACTTCAGGCAGGAATGCGTCGAAATTAGCGGAGATGGATCTATTGTCTGTTATGTCTATATCCGGCAGGTCGACCCCGCAGACGTTGTGGTTTGGTTCCAGGACGGTCCGGCAGTCATGCCCTAATTGTCCGTTCACACCTGTTATCAGTATCTTCATATCACTTTTGTGGTTGTTGTTCTTCCTGTTTCCGGCTCATTTTGGTATATTTTGGGCCACCTTTCTTGTGGATAGGGAGATTAGCATTTGCTGCTGGATTTCGCAAACAGGTTGTATGAGAGTGATTTATCATAATTGTTCAGTTTTTTTGAAAAATCTGGTTGCATTTTCCCGGAGAAAGAGATACTTTAACGCGCCTTGAACCAATAGGTAAACATTATGAAAAAGAAAATTCATCCGAATTATGATGCGGCGAAAATTATTTGCGCCTGCGGTGCTGAGCGTGAAACGCGTTCCACAGTGAAAGAGATGCACGTGAACACATGTGCGTCATGTCACCCCTTCTTTACGGGACAGCAGACCTTTATCGATACAGAAGGTCGCGTAGACATGTTTTACAAGCGCTACGGCAGCAAGTAGCAACGCTCCAGCGATTATCTGGTCAGTCCCATCTCCTTTAAGAGTGGGATCTGGCCCTTTTTTGTGTATATGAACGGCGACCGTATTCAAGGTTGCCGGGTTCGGCAGGAGCATGAAAATGATCGACAGAGAGTATATCGATAAATTACTGGCACGCGTCCATGACGTTGAGACGGAGCTTTCGCAGCCCGATACGGCTGCTAATCAGCGTCGCTTCAGGGAGCTGGTTCGTGAGCACGCTCAGCTGAAGAAGCTGGAGCAGCATGCCGATGCCTTTTTCTCTCTGAAGGAGGAGATCTCGGGCAACCAAGAGATCCTCTCCGATGCAGCATCTGACGCTGAACTGCGGGAGATGGCGGAACTTGATTTGACAGAGCTGGAATCGAAGCTGGTCAAAGCGGAATCTCAACTGCGAGTGGCTCTTCTGCCACCGGATCCTAATGATGAGCGAAACGCGATTATCGAGATCCGCGCCGGAACCGGCGGCGATGAAGCCGCACTGTTTGCCGGCGACTTATACCGTATGTACAGTCGATTCGCCGAGAGCCGTGGTTGGAAAATAAACCTTATGGATGCCAGCAGTTGCGAAATAGGCGGGTATAAGGAGGTCGTCTTCGCTGTCGAAGGTAAAGGTGCCTACGGAGTCTTGCTCTATGAGAGTGGCGGACATCGTGTTCAGCGCGTACCCGTGACCGAATCTCAGGGCCGCATTCATACCTCTGCAGCAACGGTGGCAGTCTTCCCCGAAGTGGAGGAGGATGACGACATTGACCTCCCCGCCGATGAGCTGCGCGTTGATATCTATTGTGCATCAGGTCCGGGCGGACAGGGTGTTAATACTACCTATTCAGCCGTGCGCATTACGCATCTGCCTACGGGCCTTGTTGCGCAAAGCCAGGATGAGCGCAGTCAGCATCGTAATAAAGAGAAGGCACTGAAGGTGCTTAAAGCGCGTATACTTGATCAGCGTCAGCGCGATGAAGCTGAACGCATGGGCTCGGCACGGCGTACCCTTATAGGTTCGGGTGACAGGAGTCAGCGCGTGAGAACTTACAATTTCCCGCAGAACAGGTTGTCGGATCATCGAATCAATCTAACACTCTACAGCCTGGACCGGGTTGTTGAAGGCGATATGAACGAACTTCTGGATGCTCTTGTCACGCACGATGTCA
The DNA here is from genome assembly GCA_964485765.1 of uncultured Lentisphaerales bacterium. GTDB lineage: Bacteria > Verrucomicrobiota > Kiritimatiellia > RFP12 > CAZAKU01 > CAZAKU01. The sequence goes on along the minus strand of CAZAKU010000209.1, from coordinate 965 downwards.
ACGAGCGCCTGGAGGTAGAGCTGAACAAGCACGCTACGGGGAAGTGACCCCGCAGGCCGAGCGTCTACTGTTTTGAGTAGGTAACAGCCTGGACCTTTATCTGGCCCGTATTGTCGCCGCGTGCTGATTCAATCTCGTTAACACAGAAGTACAGAAGGCCATCGCTGGCGGCGGTCAGCTTTCTGCCTGTTCCGACTGCAAACGGTTGACCCTCTTTTCCGATCTTCATCAACAGTTTTCCGTAATGTTCCCCGGTAATGATACGAGGCGAGTTTTTGGGGCTTAGGTAGTAGCGGAAGTATTTTTTGTCATTAGGATACCCGTCTGCGCCAACCTTCTCCTTCCTGCTGCCGCAGGACCAGCTGCCGGTTGCAGTAATCAATATAGGCTGCCCTGTCTTTACAAACTGCCCGGATGTTGTCCATTTGACGCGAGCTGAGATGGATGTTGTTTTGTCCGAGAAAGATGGATCTCGCCGCAGAGTTGCTTTAATGACCGCACCCTCTTTGATTGTGATGTTTGAGAGGGTAGCCTTTTTGTAGCCTGTTTTAGAGAATTGGATGGAGTGCTCCCCCTCCGGCAGAGAGAAACTGGTGGGTGTAAGGATTGGCCTGCCGCTTCGCTTCATCACTTTTCCGTTGAATAAGACAACGGCGCCATCGGGTATCGTGGTGATTGTCACAGGAATGCGTTTCTGATCTTTGAAAGAGATGCCCGGGTCGTCACCGGCTGCAGTTACTTCCAGTTTCTCGGCGCCTTCGCAGCTGATCAGCAGTTCGGCAGTGTGTTTTGACGGAATTGATGAGCCCGGCTTGGCTCGCAGCTCCATGGTCCATCCGTTGCTGCTTTTGGGCCATGTCATCAGCTCCAGTGGTTCATTTGGAGGGGTGCTTCGTAGGCGAAAATCCGGTGCTGTGACTGACGCATCCCATATCCTGCGGGGGAGATACTGGACGGTATAGGGT
>CAZAKU010000208.1:0-6133 GCA_964485765.1 uncultured Lentisphaerales bacterium | reverse complement strand
GCCTAAAGATGAGTAAACTCTCCCTGCCCCGCCGACAGCATCGGACCACACTACTGTAGAAAGCTTAACCCCCTGCTCCTTTGCAAAGCTCTTCATTGAAGCAATAAAAGAATCTCCTCCCCACTCCTGCGGAGAAACTATTACAGCCAGATGATCCATATCAGCCGTGCGCATCGAAATAGCACTAAAAAGCCCCCAGCGTCGTTTATCACTTAAGGTTGGGCGAGTCAGTCTGACGGTTACACGAGAGCCATCATTATCAACCAGCTCCCCCCTCTCATTGCACTTGAGCCCGGAACAGGCATCCGGGGAGAGAATCCTAAAGGAGTATGAGGCAAGATCACGAGGAAAAGAGGACGCAGAGAAGTCGACTGTGCCTCCGGGGTCAAGGTCCTTTCCATAAAGGGGTATATAGCGTTTAACCGAAGCGGACTGGGCATTTGGCCGCAACATCCTTGCATCCCTCGCAGGAACAGCGATGGACTCATCCATAAGAACGTTATCCCCTGCAGGACTGCGTGTCACAACTGATGCCGCCACAATGAAGGGGGCCTCAGATTCAGAAACAAAACCGACACCCGCGTTAAGCTCCTCATCACCATAGATAAAGGAGGGCATAAAAGCAGAGAACCCGACATCACCCCCAAAGCGTAAATGCCCCTTTTCTGAAAGTGGAATCTCTATACTCTCCCCAGCTGTGACAACAGAAAAATTGCCTGCCTCGGATACAGGCAGACGCATAGAGAGCATTTCACCCTCCGTCGTCCGATCATTCACACGCCACAGGGCAGAGCCCGACAGAGAATTCACATCAATCCACAGTCTGGAATCCGTAAAAAAGCCACTCTGACCCAATATATTCACACGAACCAGCCCCAGAGCTGCTCCGTCGCGCCCCTCCAGCGTTTTCGCCACAGCAGGCAACCCCGGCATAAAATCGGATCTCCTTAAATGGCGCTCCCGTCTCTCTCCCGGCGGCACCCAACTGATTCCGGCACGCACATTTCTAAAATCACCGACATACAAAAACTCGACCTCATGCAGCCCCTCATCAAGATTAAGCTTAACAGCCCTTCGCCACCCCTCAGGGGCAAGTCTGTCACGCAGGGGAATAACAGCCACGACCTCTCCATCAATGCGCAATAACCCGCCAAAAGCTGAATATGCACAGAATGTTGCTTCACCTGATTTTGCGACAAACAAAGAGCCGCTGATTCGGCCCAGAACAGACTTTAGTCCGTATGCATTCCATGGCCGAACAACCGTAGCCGAAACCGGCCTTTCGCTTGTCATTCGCCTTGCCGCAGACTCAAAACTTCTGAAAGCGTATGCGCGCGTTTTCCTGTCACTTTCGAAAATACTCTCAATTGCATTACGGAGAGATAAGTCGACGGAAGCATACATTTTTTTATCGGCATCGAATGGAGCAGATGGCGATATCGATCTTACTCCAAATGCATCCAGCTCATCTCTATAGTCGCTATACACACGGGCAACGCTCTGGGAACCCTCACTTTGTAAGGCCAGCGATGTCAGGCGGGCGACCCGTCCGGTAACCCATTCATCCCTCACCTTAGATTTATGACGGTGAGTTACGGTGCTGTTCATGACCATACGCAAGCCGCCGACGGTAGAGAGATCTGCATTACCAAATGTAGTTTCAGCTATGTTGGTACTGAAATATACGTGACATACAGAGCTGGCACTGTTAGTGAGAACAAGCCACGTTCTGTCGCCACTCTGTCTCCACAGAACAGCATCCCCGGTATCCGCGGCCGTTACACCAGCAATATAGCTTAAGCCATCGGAGCAGACCAATTCACCCAGATTCACGGCAGAAACGCCATCAGGTGCGTCAACTACCAAACGTCGTTCCGCCTCAGGATGAAGCCACTCCCCGGCAAACAGCGAAGAGGATAAGAGGAGAAATAAAATTGTGACCCTTGCATACCTAATCATTGCGTCACCTCCTTAGAGGATGAGTTTCGCAATAATTTAACAGCTATATCGGGACGGAAGGGAGGTAGCGACAACTGCAGTGATCCATCCTCGGCAACAGTTTCGACCGTGCTTTCTATCCTGCCGTCGAACGTATCCCAGAACTCAACAGTAATTGATCCGGGGGTTAGATTTCTTACAGAAAGCTCAACACCTGTACTCTTTGATTCCTGCAGCTGTTTATCATCGGGGAAATATTTCATGTCGCGTCTTCTATACACCCAGATATATCGTTCTGCGGCTGTGCCCGCTTCCATCGCCAGCAGACCGCTCCCCCCCTTAGGAAACGAAGGTGTGCCGAATTTGAAATCCTTGTTGCGCGGGTCTGCGCCGTCAATAAAAAGAGAAAAGCCGCGATGATGCTTATAGCCGCAGACATACTGCAGGAAGCCATGCCACCATAGCATCGGGGAGCCCGCCTGCTGCGTGAAAAAGGATGCCCAGACACCTGCATGAACATCTGCTTCGAGCTCCTTGTACGAACTACCGCTCCACTCTCCGCCATACTCTGTAACAAGTAGCGGTTTCATGAAGCGCGCCAGATGTTGATTATGCAGTTTCAGCTGTTCTGTCATTAAGAGACCACTGCGATAAGCGTCACTGACAACGTAAGTCAATTCATCCAGATCATTTAGAAGGTGGAACTTGAGATTATTCTCATGGTTCCCGCAAAAATGTGTTGTGATAAGTTGTCGAACTCCGAATTTTTTCAAATCTATGGCAACCTTACGGCTCCATTCAACGATTGCTCTGCTGCTGTAAAGAACCCAGTAATCGTCCACCAGATTCACCTCACTCCAGAGTTCCATACCAAATATACTTGTATCGTGCCCCCACCTGGCAGATATATAACGATTTCTTTTTGCAGTGTATTCATAAGCTAATGAACTACTGAAAAACTCACATGGATATGAAAGGAATGCGTCATTAGCCACTGCGAAAGAATTATTCTTGTTGAAGGGTGATTCATCCCACTCCGGATCCGAACGTGTTGCAAGCTTGCCATGGTTGTCCAGAGTAAGATGCAGATAGATCCCTTTACTCCTCGCAGAGTTAATCACATTATCGAGCAACCAGGCGTTCGACATGTTATATCGCCCCATCCCACGATATCCGCGTCGCGCCGAACTCCATTCCAGTCCGAGGGACCATGACGCCATCCATATCTCTGCAGCATTTACCCCGTTGCTGCTCATAACGCTGAAGTATTCATCAAAACTGTACGATCCCTTATCGGGCAATGGACCTTTAGCCAGCACGGCTTCGCCGCGAGGGTCGAAAATCGCGTGAAGATTTATCCCGACCGGATAAAACAGCTCACCGTTGGAGAAGCTGAAATAACGCTCATTCTCTCCGGAAATCTCAACAAAACCCCTGTTATCCGAGGCATTCACACGCAGTTCACGCCAACCGGTTAATACAGAGTTAGTATCTGCGCCAACAAAATCCTCAACCCGCAACCTAAGGCGGTATACACCCTCCTGCTCAGGGGTGAAGCGATATGACCAATACGGCATACCGACAGGTGAGACCTCTTCACGCCCGGCAAACAGTCTTCGGGAATAATCCTGACCGAAGAAAGCCGGACGCTTAACTACTGCACCATCAGGTGCTTCAATTTCAACATCAACCTTTATCTCATCGGGATCGAATGGATTAAAGTATTCACGTGTCAGCGAGAAGCGGCTCTCACTCATTTCATATAGAGCGGCAGACTCAGGAGAGTTCCAACCTGTAACACGCAGGGCGCTGTGCTCTCTATCACCAACAAAACGGGGAGCCGAGCATGTAACTTTTATAATCTCTGCATCGCCATCCCGTTTCTCAAATGTAATCCCCGTAGTAAGCAAATCTATAGCGTAGCCGGAGTGCCATCCCCCTGAATGACCCGAAGGCTCTAACGCACAGGCCGAACGTGACAGCGCAACCCTTATTGTTACTATTCCCTCCGGTTCTAAATCATATGGCTTACGTGTTTGAAACCAGAAACCATCGCGATCCTGCAAAAAGATCCGTGCGCGAACCTTTTTCGAAACAGATACATCCATTTCCAGGTATGCCGAATCAAATGTTTCTTGCTGAGCCCGGAATGTGCGGGGATCGCGCTGAAAGAGCATCCTTCCACCTGCGGGAACGTCTGCCTCGCAAACACCCTCTCCGGCTTCATACAACCGGGTTTCTCCAACTCCGTCAGCGGCAACATACCAGCCGGCATCCCGAGCCGGGGCAGACAACGACAGGAAGCAGGAGAGTAGCACCAGCACACCAACCACTCGTTTAAAAGTTAACAGCTTACGCCAGAAGCTGCCTGTCGGTTTTACACCATCGTCCTCATCCAGCCCATGATTGGTCTTTTCCCAATAAAATGGTTTTGTAAGCAACTGAATATAGCCCTTCCATGCACCGATCGATATCAGAACCCAGTAAGCAGGCATAAGGCATGCCATTGGGATGAGGCTGTAATAGCGCCTCCTGACACACGCCAATACGTGCACAATCACGAAAAGGGCATTAGCCAGGAGTAGGGTAATACTGGCAGTGAAGAGGACGGTGGAAAGAACAACCCATCCCGTTGCCTGCCCCTCCCCTGAGAAGACCAGAGGCCATGCCCGCAGAAACATTCCACCGGCAACATTAACACCACGGTACATCCCTACCTCATGTGGTCCATGCACCATCTCCCATACACCCAGACCAGCATTGTTTCCATGAATCAGCATCCCCAGATACACCAGAGCCAGAACCCAGTAAAATACATTAACAATCATCATAAAAGATCCGGCGCCAACGGCCAGGTAAAACCCTACCAACCCGCGGGTACCCAGTTCACGCCAGGTGTGAAGAGGATGGCGCATATGAACCAGATGTGTCTGAAGAAATCCCTTTACCCAGCGTGAACGCTGACGTACCCAGTTCCATAACTGTGAGTTGGCCTCCTCCCATGTTGTCGATTTGAGCATACGGGTTGTATAACCATACTTGTAAATACGTATGCCGAGATCACAGTCTTCCGTCACATTAAACGGGTCCCATCCCCCTACTCGTCTTAAAATATCGCTACGGAAATGGTTGGATGTTCCCCCGAGCGGCACAGGAACTCTCATTGTCTGCACGCCGGGAAGGTAAAGATCGAAGGTAGTGCTGTACTCAATCGTAAACCATCGTGTAAGCCAGTTCTGTTTCCGATTGAAATAATTCAACGCGGCCTGAAGACAGGCAACCTTTTCGTCCGCCCCCCTGAAAGCGACAACGGCTTTACGCAGCTGATCCGGTTCCGGCTGATCCTCTGCATCGAAAATGACACAGTACTCGCCCTGCGCGGCCTCGAGGCCATAATTGCATGCCCGCGGTTTTGTCCTTGGCATCCCATCCGGTACAACAATCACCTCACAGCAGGGAGGAAGGTCGCACTCCTGAACAGCTCTTTGTGTGTCTGCATCATCTGCTTCAAGTAAAAGCTTAACATCCAGCTTTTCGATCGGGTAATCCAGGCGCTCAAGGCTGTGAACAATTTTGCCCGCAATATTGGCTTCGCGATAAAGCGGAACCAGGATTGTATAAACGGGCAGATCCTCATCGACAAGAGCAAGGAGCTCGGCTGAATCAACATCCTCAAATCCATCTCCTCTCAGAGAGCGAAACGCGGCAACTGCTTTGAATGCAACTGCGGCAAGGTACCAGCAGGAGGCCCACGCAGTTACCAGCAGGACCCAGACATCCCACCTGAGAATTAGCAGAAAAATGAATGCCACAGCAACAACAGTAAAGAAAACATGCTGCATTCTACTGAAGGGAATATAGGCACACTCCCGACCATGATTACGAATGAAACGCGCCGTTAAGCGGTCCCGGCTGACTGAATTATTTTTATCCGAATTATCCACGTTACCTCACTTTATCAAACCCGTGGTTAGAGCAGTTTCCATTCCATTCGGCAACTACAGACATTTTTTAACAAGTATTTTTTCAGGCATTTTGCAGCGATTGATAACCACTGGATAAAAAAGTAGGCCCATTACTGTGGAACATCCGAAAGTCGACTGTTTATTATCGAAAAAGGCAGACGCCAGCCGACTAGCAGCAATCTGGAATCTATCAGAACGCTACCTTATTATTTCAGGACCAGTTGAAACAG
>CAZAKU010000207.1:0-2892 GCA_964485765.1 uncultured Lentisphaerales bacterium | reverse complement strand
TCTTTAGGCGATGTAGTCGAGAAGCTGGGAGCGCTGGGTGCTGATGGTGTAGTAGTAATCCCTCCTCAGGAGGATCTTTCCGGAGGCGTTTCTGCCAGAGATCTCTCTAGGGCAACTGCAGCCGTGATAGAGGCCTCGTGCGGATTCGTTGGCCGTGAACGCATCTGGGTTACAACGTTACCAGATAACCCCGCAGTGAGCAGTGACGTTAATACAACAGCATGTATTTCTCTCTCTCACTGTGCTTCGGAATATGGGGTCGGGATAATCCCTCTGGCAAAATGGATGCAATCTAAAGAACTGACCAATGATTCTTATGTTGATTCCCACGAGGTCGAATATCCGGCACCGGTATCCATCTCCGAGGATACCGGGCGCTATATAATCAGCTGGGTTACTGGAGGTGGCGAATGAAACTCATGAAAACAGTTTCTTTCATTATTACTTTTACATTGTTCGCGGCCGCCCTCTCGTCCGCCAGCTCTCGTCGCGGTTACTCCTCCAGTTACGGACCTTTGCATAAATCTTCAACTGATGGCGGGGATTGGTTTTCTGAGAAGTCATGGGTAAACGACGTTCCCACTGAAACTATGCATGTTGGGGTTTCTTCCCCGCTTGTCATCTCTACCGGCATGGTGAATGTCGCAAGTATAGGTTTCATTTCTGAATCCGGTAACAGTTCGATTTTGATTGCACCACTGGCATCTCTATCTGTTGGAAAATGGATGCGTTTTTCCGGAGGCAATACTAATGGGGCAGATGTCTGCGTAGAGGGGGCGCTCTATCTTCTCTGCGGACTGAACCTAAGGGACGACGCATGTGTCCGGGTTAATGGTGGTTTCCTGAACGCTGATTACAAATACGGGATTACAATGACAGCGGGGAACAATGGAAAGTCCCCGAGGCTGGAGGTCGTTGATGGCGCAGTTGTGGAGGCCCGCAGCCTGAAAATGGGGTCGGGATGTGTATGTAGTATATCGAATTCGGTGGTCACCGTTAACAGCATAAGTATGCAGGATGGAAGTCGAGTGCATATAACCGAGGGTGCATTCAGAACTGGCGTGTCATCCCGCTACGGTCGGGCAACTCATTTCGATTTCGGGCCCGGTGGTGTTCTTGCTCTTAGGGGAGACTGGGATCCGGAGCGTCTTAAATCCAGTACTCCCCACCTAACCCTTTCATATAAGGGCAAACCGATACGCAGAAAAGATCTTGTTCGTGAAAGGGGTGCTGGCTATTCACTGGGATTTACGCTTTTCAGGCCGGATCCTGCTCGCTTTCGATAATAGAGCGGGTTTAGCCCGAACTTTTCAAAAGGGATATCGTCGAACCCGTAGAATTTGTGCTCTATGCGATCGGGAAATACAGTCACAATTCTGAACCCCAGGGATGATCCTCATTGTTTTATTTGGGATTAAAAAAGAGAGGCTCACGCTAATGCGTGAGCCTCTCGCGTTTTATCTGTTCAGATAAGTACTATTCAGTTTCGCACGGCGCCAGATCGGCCAGCTTCTGGAGCAGGTCGAACTTGGCCAGGGTCAACTTGTCGGCTTCTGCCAACAGTCTTTTTGAGGCTTCCGGGTTTGATTTTGCGAGAACCCGGAAACGATTCTCCTTCAGTGCTGTTTCACTGAAACTTATGGTCGGGGCCTTGCTGTCGAGGGTCAAGGGGTTCTTGCCCTGTGCAGTCAGCTCCGGATTGTAGCGATACAGCGGGAAGTGACCTGATGCGACCGCATCCTTCTGGTTTTCGAGGCCTGTCATCATTTCGATGCCATGCGCGATACAGTGCGAGTAGGCAATGATGATTGACGGACCGTCGTACGCTTCGGCTTCAGCAAAGGCCTTAACCACCTGGTTGGGGTTGGCTCCCATGGCAACCTGAGCAACGTAGATGTTGCCGTAGGTCATGGAGATCATGCCGAGGTCCTTCTTCATCATAGGCTTGCCCTGTGCTGCAAACTTGGCAACAGCGCCCAGCGGTGTGGCTTTTGATGCCTGGCCGCCTGTGTTGGAGTATACCTCAGTATCTACAACAAGCACGTTTACGTTACGGCCGCTGGCCAGCGTGTGGTCGAGTCCGCCGTATCCGATGTCGTATGCCCATCCGTCACCACCGAGGATCCAGACGCTTTTCTTGACCAGATAGTCGGCAACAGATGCGAGCTGATCACAGATTTCGCAATCGCAGCCTTCCATCGCCCTCTTCAGTGCGTCGATACGGGCGCGCTGTTCTTCGATTCCGGCCTGTGTGCTCTGATCGCCACTCTTGATCGCCTCAAGGGTGTCTTTCGTGCAATCGCAGTCTTTGCAGTCGCATTCGCCTGCGATTATGCGGTCGATAAGTTCAAGTGCATATGCGTTGAACTTGTCGACAGTCAGGCGATACCCAAGTCCGAATTCTGCATTATCCTCGAAGAGGGAATTCGACCATGCCGGGCCGCGTCCATCTTCTCGTGTGCAATACGGAGTTGTGGGAAGGTTTCCGCCGTAGATCGAGGAGCATCCCGTAGCGTTTGCGATCATCGCACGATCACCGAAGAGCTGACTGAGCAGCTTGACGTAAGCCGTCTCTCCGCATCCTGCACATGCACCGGAGAACTCAAAGAGAGGCTGAATCATCTGGCTGCCCTTAACCGTTGCACGTTTGTAAAGTGCCGGATCAGTTTCGGGAAGAGAGAGGAAGAATTTGAAATTCTCCGCTTCTGTTTCACGCAGAGGCATCTGGTCGACCATCATAATAGCCTTGCGGCCGGTCGGCTGCTTTGTCTCTTTATCGCGTTCCACGCCGGGGCAGCGCTGTACGCATGCGCCACAACCGGTACAATCTTCCGGTGCGACCTGAACAGTGAACTTCATGCCTTCGAATCCCTTGCCCTTAGCATCGAGTGA
>CAZAKU010000206.1:0-4886 GCA_964485765.1 uncultured Lentisphaerales bacterium | reverse complement strand
GTACCAAGCTGTACACCGGAAGCTCCCATCAAAAACATATCCCCACACATGCGTCCCGTACCGATTCCACCGGCAACGAAAACCGGGACCTCGCTAACCTCAAAAAGCACCTGCTGCAGCAGAACCGCCAGGGTCACATGGCCAACATGCCCACCGGCCTCCATACCCTCAAGAATCAGGGCATCGACACCATAACGCAGCATTCGGCGGGAGATCGACAGCGTGGAGGCAAAAGCCATTACACGCGCCCCGGTTGCCTTAATCTTCTCCACCTCGGGCCCACGCGGGAAGCTTCCGGCAAACACAACATACGGCAGCTTAAGTTCGCAAAGCATATCGAGTTGATCTCTGTAAGCCGGCGCAATTGTAACCAGATTAACAACAAAAGGCTTAACGGTTAGCTGCCGGTCCTCCTCTATCTGGCTGCGCAGAATATCCACCGGCGTATTACCACCAGCGAGACACCCAAACCCGCCCGCATTACAGACTGCGGCAACCAGCCTCGGCTCACTTACCCACGTCATTGCACCACAAAGAATAGGGTACTTCACCCCAAGAAACTCTGAACCCCGGGCAAAAAATCGATCCGACAACTGTTCTGACATACTAATCTCCTATTGCTCTAATCGAGGGATAACCCCCGTCATTATATTTCCTATTAATCCCCATCACCGCCGCTCATGATAGAGTCTATTAAGGATGATGTCGATTCGCTAATTCAGCTTAGGGATGAGTGATTAAGTGAAAGTCACATACACCGAAGCTGACGACCTGCGGAAGACTACTGCGCCCGCACATCACCAATCATATGCGTTGCGCCGCAATTTACTATAGACACCAACACAAAAAACCCGTTACTCTTCGCGACCAAAGGAGAGGTTTGTAATGATTTTAAAAGAAAACGACGTTCTGTTAATGATTGGAGATTCGATTACCGACTGTGGCCGCGGGCGCATCAGCGCCGATGGGATTGAGCCATCGCTCGGCAACGGCTATGTGGGCATTCTGGGAACCACGCTGCAGAGGAGATTTCCTGAGCTTAAGATCCAGGTAATCAACAAGGGCATCAGCGGCAACACCACCCGTGACCTGAAAAAGCGCTGGCAGAAGGATGTTCTGGATATCGCTCCGAACTGGCTCTGCATCATGATCGGCATCAACGACGTATGGCGTTCATTCGATCGACCCGACAACCCTGAATTCGGTGTTTCCCTCGAGGAATATGAGGCGAATCTGGAGGAGTTGATCATCGCTGCAAAGCCGGTCGTTAAGAGCGGAATAGTCCTGGCCACACCCTATTTTATCGAACCGAATCGCGAAGACAAAATGCGGGCGACAATGGATCTCTTCAGTGCAGCAGTAAAGAGACTGTCCGCGAAGCACAATCTTCTGATAGCCGATTCACAGGCCCCCTTCGACAAGGTACTTGAAACGCAATACCCCATGTATTTCTGCAGCGACCGCGTACACCCCAACGAAAAAGGCCACCGCCTTTTAGCCGGAATGTTGCTTAACCTTTTTGAAGAAAAGTAGAGCTATAACAGTCGCGACCCGAAGCGCCCCCGCCACCTCCAGGCGGGAAGTGTTCCCTCATCACCCCACCGACTGGCTGAGTGACAGCACAGGCAGCAATACGCTCAGGCAGACCAGCAGCACGAATGCGCCGATAAGCAGTATAAGGAATGGTTCGAGCAGTGCCATGATTCGAGAAATACGTCGATCCCACTGTAGTGAAAATCTGTCGGCAGCTGTTAGCAGCATCACCTCCAGATTGCCGCCACTCTCCCCGACACGAGCCCAGTCAGCCAGAAGAGGCCCCATTGGCTTAAGTGCGCTCAATGCATCCGAAACAGCACCACCGTCACGTACCACATCTACATTTTTACGCATCTGTGCCGATGTGCAGGCACTGCCGGAGGCATCTCCGGCAAGCGGAAGTGCATCCACCAGCGGTACTCCGCCCCTGATCAGTAATGCCAGAGTCCGGCATAAACGCATCGCACACAGTCGCAGGCGTGCTGCACCGACAAAGGGGATTGCCAGCAGAAGGCGGTCGATCCACAGTCGCCGCTTGTCCCTGCTCTGAAGCCGCATAACAAGCAGCCAGACAATAGCGCCTGCGGCTGCAAACATCGACAACATCATCGGGGACATGCGGCCCAGCCATATCATTGCCGATGTCAACGGGGGTAGCGCAACCTGTGTGCCCTTTAGCATCTCAGCCGAACGCGGCACCAATATTCCCAGCATTAGCGAAGCGACAACTATTCCCATTACGAAAACAAGGGCGGGATAGATTAGCGCCGAAACAATACGCTCACGAACCTGGCACTGCTGCTCAAGCAGTGTGGCAAGATCATCAAAGACCTCTCCTATAGCACCGGAGCGTTCCGCTGACTCCAGAGCCGATAACTCGAAATCACTTACACCGATCTGCAGCTCCGCCAGCGCATTGGAGAAGGAACTTCCCTCCATAATGGAATCACGCAAACGCGCCAGAGTGCCGCCTCTGCGCTTATCCTCACCGGCGCCGCACATAACACTCAGCGACTGCGGAAGCGTCATTCCTGAACAAAGAAGGGCGCCCAGTTCCCGGTAAATTGCCGCCCTCGGTTCAAGTGCCAGACGTCGCGCAACCGGTTGCGACAACGACTCCACGAGTACCCCTTCAGAGGCAAGCTGACTGCGGGCCTCCTTCAATGACTCGGCCTCGACCATCCCCTTACGGGATGCGCCACTCTGATCGTATCCGCGGTAAACGAATGTACTCATCCTGAAATCGCCCCGATAACTTCAGATACCGACGTAATCCCCGCCAGCACCTTGGTGACGCCATCGACAACCATAGGCGACATGCCGGATTTGCGGGCCAGCAGGTTCAATGCGTCGGCATCCAGTGTATTATCGCGCATGGCGACACGCAGTGATGCATCGGGAACAAGCAGTTCAAAGAGACCACTACGACCGCGATACCCATCAATACAGGCATCGCAGCCCACTGCCTCCCATACATCGCGCCCCTTGAGCCATTCGCTCAGGCGAGCCTCAGCAGAGGTTAAACCATCTTCACTCCATGCAACTCTCCTTTTGCACGAATCGCAAAGAGAGCGTACCAGGCGTTGAGCCAGAACCGCCCGCAGACATGAGGCAACCAGGTAACGCTCGATACCCATGTCAACCAGACGCAGGATTGAAGATGGTGCATCATTTGTATGCAGTGTGGTAAATACCAGGTGCCCGGTAAGCGATGCCTGAACGGCTATTTCCGCCGTCTCGCGATCGCGCGTTTCTCCCACAAGAACAACATCGGGATCCTGGCGCAGGATATGGCGCAGACCGGCGGAGAAGCTTAAGCCTATTTTGGGCTTCACCTGTATCTGGCCGATGCCGGGAAGCCTGTACTCAACAGGGTCTTCGATGGTCAGAATGTTTTTATGCTCCGAATCCAGATTAGCCAGAGCAGAGTAGAGTGTAGTTGTTTTACCAGCGCCCGTTGGACCGCACACCAGAACCATACCGTGCGGCAGATTCAACAACTCCGCAAAACGACTCTGTAACTCAGATGACATACCCAGGCTCACCAGCGGCAGATATGCCTGATCGCGATTGAGAAGACGCAGTACGACCCGCTCTCCGTCAGCTATAGGAACGGTCGATACACGTATATCTATTGCCTGCTGCCCAACGCGGACCTGCGCCATACCATCCTGCGGCAAACGGCGCTCCGAGATATCCATGCGGGCCATCACCTTCAGACGCGATACCAGGGCCGCCCGCATTCTGGCGGGGGGTGAACTTTGGGCGTATAAACGCCCATCCACTCGGTAACGAACCCTGAGCAGCCCCGGTTCAGGTTCAAAATGTATATCACTGGCCCCGCGTTCAACCGCTGCCAGAACAATCTGGTTTATAACCCGCGCGACCGGTGCGGCATCATCATTCAGCAGATCTTCCGCACCGCCTGCCGCCAAAGAGATTTCCTCTGCAGGGTCGGAGTCTACCTCATCTGTATCATCCGACCCCTGCTCCGACCTACCTGCATAGCAGCGGTCTATAGCTCTGCGTATAAGCTCCGGGGATGCCAGCATCAGATCCATATCCAACCCCGTAACCATCTCAGCATAATGAAGATCATCCGGACGGCCCGGGTCGGCAACCAGCAGTTTCACCTCCCCATCAAACCTGATAGGCAGGACAATACGGTCACGAACCCACTGTACAGGCAGGCGCTTTACAAGCGATGAATCAAGCTGTTCGTCAGAAAGCTCATGCAGCACGGGCAGACCTGCCTCGAGGCCAAGCGTATCCAGACCACCTCTCTCAGTCGACTCATTCGGAGTCGGTCGCTTCCTCCGCATCATCACGCTTTACCTCCAGCCCTGTCTTCTTTTCCCATGAAGCATTAATCGCAGCTACATCTTCTGCACTGCCAATAATATGTGGTGTGACGTAGATCAGAAGATTGGTGCGCCTGTCACGTACCGATTTTGAGCGGAAAAGCCAGCCCAGAATAGGAATGTCACCCAACAGAGGGACGCGACTCTCCTCAACAATTTTGTCTTCCCGTGTCAATCCGGCAATCACGATAGTCTTGCCGTTGGCAACGCTCACAGTTGTTTCGACCTCACGGCGAGCAATAGTCGGAGTCAGGCCATCTTCACCCTCACTTAACAACGCTTCAATACTAGGCTTGAGCATCATACGAACATGACCACCGGGAATAATCTGCGGCTTCAGCGAAAGCTTAACGCCAACAGTCATCCGCTCAACGTTATCAATAATATCGCGGGCTGAGCCGGTGCCACCCGTAACCGTTGAGACACGCACGGGGATATCATCCACGATGCTGAGCGATGCCTCATGGTTGTTCAAAGCCTCCAGTGAAC
>CAZAKU010000205.1:0-5223 GCA_964485765.1 uncultured Lentisphaerales bacterium | reverse complement strand
ACGGAAGCTCTGGATATTACCCCCCATCAGCTGCGGAACCTTGTTATCGCCGGCTTCAAGGGTAGTTTTTTTCCGGGAAACTACACCCAGAAACGAGAGTATGTAAGGAGGGCAATCACGCGTTACGAGGCCGTAATCGCGTCTACGCTGTCCTGCGAGGCCTCCGCATAAGAGGTCACCTTATTTACACTGCCTCTTTCTAAACAATTATTCAAAAAGGTGTTGCATTATTTCCAAGGTGAAGGCATTACTTTGCCTTGCAGGGATTGTTTAGGTGTCGTCTTTTAACTTCCGAGGTATTCATGGCTTTTGCAGCATATAATCGTATCTGTTTCTCTGTTGCATCCTGCACCTTTTTTCCGCCCGGCCGCTAGAATTTCCGATCGGTATCCAGTACCGGCAGATCACCTGTACTGTAATTCCGGAGCTCAACTGTTATGTCCAATTGGACAACAATAAAACATTATATTCACCCTCATAGACGCCGATTGCTGCTGGCCCTGGCCGGGATGTCGTTATTCACCGTCATGACGATGGCGCCCCCCCTGATAATGCGCTATATCATCGATGAAGTTGTAGGGAATGCGCGCTGGGCCCTCCTCCCCCTTGCCGCTGCCATGCATGCCATGATCCCTATCTCTGCATTCGTGATAAGGTTTTTCAATGTAAAGCTGATTATGCTGGCGGCAGCACGGTTGATCGGTGATATACGCCAGCAGGCCTATCGCAAGGTTATGTTTGCCAGCATGAAATATCATCATTTGAATGCAGCAGGCATGCTCGTATGCCGGATCATGGATGATGTGAACATGATTCAGCGTCTGCTGACCGCCGAAACCATCCGTACTGTTGCCGACGTCATTATAGTGCTCTGTGCTACCGGCATACTCTTTTCAATATCGGTGCCGCTCTCCCTGATGATGCTCGTTATGATATCGCTCTATATAGGCACATACCTCTTCTTTTCACGGGTGATACGTCGATCCACGCATGCCTACCGGGGCACACTCGACACAATTGCGGCTCGACTATCAGAAACCCTTGCCGGTGTACGTCAGGTGCGAATCTACAACCGCGAAGAATCGGAAAATGACCTCTTTCTGGGCAGAACGGCCGACAGCCTTAACAAGGCACTGAGCAGCAGTATGGCCTCTGTCAACCTCAGCACCACCTGTGCTGCCATATCCGGGTTCGGATCTACTCTTCTGATAGTTCTGGGAGCAACTATGGTCCTGAAGAAAAGTCTCTCATTTGGCGACCTGGCCGCCTTTAGCAGCTTCTTGTGGATGTTGATCCAGCCGATCATTCGCCTTATGAACATGGCAGGACAGGTCATCAGCACACTTGTAAGCGTAGAACGGGTTGTCGAAATTCTCAATGCCGATAACGACATCGTATCTTCACCGAACGCGATACCAATGCCTACAGGCCCCCGTAGCGTACAGTTCTCAAACATTGACTTCAGTTACAGCCCAGACACACCCCTGTATAAAGGACTGTCTCTAGACGTGCCTGCCGGAACAACTGTTGCGTTGGTCGGAGAAACAGGGTGTGGTAAAAGTACTCTGGTTTCACTCTTGATGCGGCTCTGGGATGTTCAGGGGGGAGGCATCAAGATCGATGGCGTTGACATTCGCGGAGTGCGCCTTCCCGAGTTGCGTAACATCTTCGGTGTCGTCCTGCAGAAGCCGATCATTTTCGAGGGAACTCTTGCCGATAATATTGCCTACGGCTGCCCCGGCGCCCCGCGCGAGAAGATAATTGAAGCGGCCCGTGCCGCCGAAGTTTACGATCTTGCCATGACCTTCAGTGACGGGCTGGATACCCTTATAGGCCCTAATGGTGTAAAGCTGTCGGTTGGTGAGAAACAGCGCATCAGCATCGCCAGGGCAATCATTAAAGACCCCGGAATCCTGATAATGGATGAAGCCACCTCTGCGCTGGACAGCAAGTCTGAATCGCTTATACAAAAGGCCTTTTCGCGGGTTCTGGTTAACCGTACAAGCTTCGTCGTTGCACACCGGCTCTCCACTATCGCCAATGCAGACCTGATTGTCGTCATGAAGTCAGGAAGCATTGTCGAAAGTGGAACGCATCAGGAGCTGTTGAGCCGTGACGGACATTACCGTCGACTTCATAGCGAACTCCAGCGCCATTCCGGCGAGGAGGATGCATCATGAAGCGCAATAAAGAACGGGCGAATAGGATTGTCGATCGTGTAATGGATTCCTTTGAGGTGTATGAGGGCCAGGTAAAGAGTGATCTGCGCCGCCTTTGGAAAGAATTCCTCTCCCCATACCGCGGGCGGATTGCGGCTGCGGTCTTCCTGATGTTCTTAATAGCACTGCATGTACCCGGATTTTCACTTACCTGGCGATTCCTGGTCGATAAGGCTCTATGTGTTAAGGATGGTTTCCCTGCCGGGGAAATCAAGTTTCATACAACCCTCGTATGGGTGTGGTTCGGAATGAACTCTGCCATCTGGGCGGTGCATTTAATTTCGATCTGGTTGCGAACTTACCTTATTCACACTACAGGCCAAAATCTGACTTACGCCCTGCGGCAAAAGTTACATGAAAAATTGCAGGGGCTGCATATCGGCTTTTATGAATCCACCTCTACCGGTCGTCTTATGAGTCGGGTGCTCGGAGATGTAAACGTCATTCATCAATGGGTTACAAATCAGACTATCAACCTGATTACACAATTCTTCACTCTGATTCTGGGCCTTGCGATCATGTATTATATACATGCGGGGCTGGCCACTCTGATGTTGGTGACTATGCCGCTTTACGCCTACGCATTTCTGCGTGTAAAGCCAATGATACGGCGCCTCAACATAGCCCTGCGCCGTATGAACTCTTCTCTTTACGGCCGCACCGCAGAGCGTATTGGCGGGATAGAGGTCGTACAGGCTTTCGGGCGTGAGAGAGCTGAAACCCGAAGCTTTGCCAGACGAGTTAACAACATGATCCGGACTCAGATGCAGTTGGTAGGTCATCAGCAAGTACTGAATCTGGTAAGTGTATCACTATCATCCGCCACCACAGCAGTAATCATATATCTGGCACTCTCCAAAGTGCATCACGGAACCATGACACTTGGTTCTGCCCTGGCCTTCCTGCAAGCCATACCGGCCGTCTTTATGGCAATCAACCAGATCACCAATATGGTCGCAGCTGTACAGGGTCCATTGGTCTGCCTGCAGCGCATCTTCCGGATGCTTGATGAGCAGGAGGAGCTGCCCCCGGGGCGTTTGCGCCTGGATGGAATGGTTGGCCGTATATCTCTCGATAACGTTTTCTTCTCATACCCCTCCCAGGAAAAACACGCACTCAATAACGTTTCTTTCAAGGTCGCTCCAGGTGAGCGAGTAGCCATCATGGGCCCTTCAGGCGCAGGCAAAAGCACCCTTTTCGATATGCTGCTGCGATTTTATGACCCGACCGAGGGTGCGGTTCGGGTAGGAGGGGTAAACCTGAGCGATGCCGCAACAGATTCAATCCGCCAGCATGTATGTATGGTGCAGCAGGAGCCGCATCTTTTTTCCGGCACTCTGGCCGCAAACATTATGTATGGTCATTTTAACGCAACGCCTTCAGAGGTGATCCTAGCCGCACAGCACGCCGAGATACACGACTTTATCATGAGCTTGCCGCTTAAGTATGAAACAGTTGTTGGAGAACAGGGCGTTACCCTTTCGGGTGGTCAACGTCAACGCCTGGCTCTGGCAACAGCCCTGTTGACAAACCCGGAGATTCTCCTGCTCGACGACACAACCAGCGCCCTCGACACCGTTACTGAGGCACGTATTCGCGAAACACTTAACAAGGTGCTCAAAGGGCGAACAAGTCTTATAATAACTCAACGCGTAGCCACGGCCCGCGACGCCGACCGGATTGTTGTTTTGGAAAATGGCTGTGTTTCACAAATCGGCAACCATGATCAGCTTTCACATCAGTCAGGTTTCTATCAAACCATCTGCGAACAGCAGGAGGTGTAAGCCAGTGCATTACACCATAGGAGATATATAATGAACTTATTCCGCAGAAAATCACAGGAGCAGGCGATCAAGTCTGTCGCCGATGATCTTAAAAATGAAACCGATAAGGATGCAGAGCTGACAGAACTTTCTGCCGTGAGTAATCCTAAGCGTATAGACAAAGCACGTAACGATGCTCGTGCCACTATCTCAGAAGCTACTGTGGCGGACGTGCACACCGACACCCTGATTGAACAGGGACGCTGCCCTTCATGCAAAGCACGTATTTCAGATCTCCTCTATACCGCCGTATGCCCCGAGTGTGGCTGGTGCCGACAAAACCTGCCGGCAGGTGGACATTGTCGGGTGGTACTGGATGACGACGAAATCATCAATTGCGATCAGACAATCGCCATAAGAGAGAAACAGGTTCTCTGTATTCGCGACTCGCACGTTGTATCAAGAATCTTTCAGGAGCGCATCCGCCGTATTGATTACCAGTGGAACGATGATGCACTGGAGGAGGCCAAGCACCGTCTTCATAAGCGCAGAAGCGGTGTATGCAGCTGGTGTGAAAAACAGCTCAACAACACCTCAGAAAATCTTGATGAGCCCGACGCACCTTATCAGGAATATGTGGCTTTCGGCGCCTTTCAGGAGCGCCACACCTTCTGCTCCATAAAATGCCTTGTTGCATTCCGAAGCCAATACCCGGTTAGGGTGCACAGAAACTGTTACGAGACCGAATGTCCATCCTGTACACAGTGCATCAAACGTTTCGACGTAAAGAATTTCAAACGTGTTCGCCCGACAACGTCATAGACCATTTTGCCGCATATCTTCTGGGATAGCGACGTTGCTAAATGGATTGAGGGCTCGGCTTCAGGAGTAGCTCACTGATCCGAAGATGGAGGCCTGAGAAAACAGCCCTGACAATTACGAAATGCCAGGAGAATCACTCTAATCGTCAATCGTAATCGTTGCCGTAGGGGAGCTTTTCCTGCCGTTGGTTGTGGCCCACAACGTTACCGTGGTCCGACCCTAATGTGGTCTAATGACCACTCCACCCTATTCGCTTGCCGCCTCGAGGATTCGATCCCTTGGCATCCACAGGTTTCGCATTTCCGGCAAAGGCAACGTTAAGAAGGCGACCGCCAAACTCGGTCGGGTTTCGTTTGAAGTGGTTGATAATCTCATGAGAGAGCTGGTAGGAGACTTCGAAATAGGTCTGCATATCCACC
>CAZAKU010000204.1:0-6771 GCA_964485765.1 uncultured Lentisphaerales bacterium | reverse complement strand
CTTTTCGGGTGAGGAGATGCAGTCGGCATCAGCCCCATGTGCAGTAAGCATTCGCGCGAATGTCTCGAGTCCGGCTCCACTTTCGAGTGCATATCTGATTGTTTTTTCAGCATCCTGCACAGTGTCGGCTATGCCGGCGCCCTGCAGCATGGCACTTCCCAGTGCTATGGTGAGCTCTGTTGTGTCGGGCGGGCCTTCGCCTTTCAGGATAGCGATACTTTCGCGCACCTCCAGTGCATTGCCGACGGTGGTGCCAAGCGGTTGGCTCATGGGGGTTAGCAGTGCGGTCATATTGCGTCCCATACGGGAACCGATATTCACCATTGTTCGTGCAAGTTCACGCGCATCATCAGCATTCTGCATGAATGCTCCGCTGCCGAACTTAACATCAAGGACCAGGCACTTTGCGCCTTCGGCCAGTTTCTTGCTCATAATACTGGCGGATATCAGGGGGATCGAAGGCACTGTCGCGGTGACATCGCGCAGTGCATACAGCTTTTTGTCGGCTGGAGCCAGATTTGCTGTCTGACCGATTATCGAACAGCCCACCTCGCTCACAATTCTACGGAATTCATCGGGTGAGAGAGCTGTATTGTAGCCCGGGATAGATTCCAGTTTGTCCAGCGTTCCACCTGTTATTCCGAGGCCCCTGCCGGTGCTCATAGGAACACCAACCCCGCATGCGGCAACCAGTGGGGCCAGGGGCAGTGAAATTTTGTCGCCGATTCCACCGGTGGAATGCTTATCCGCCGTTGGACGCCCTATTCCGCTAAGATCGAGTACGTCGCCGGAGCGCATCATAGCTTCAGTCATAGCTGTTACCTCGGCAAAGGTCATACCCTTAAAGAATATAGCCATTGCGAGGGCTGCCATCTGATAGTCCGGCAGAGATCCGTCATTATAAGCTGCGATGAATTGAGTGATCTCCTCTACAGTGAGTTCACCACCGTCGCGCTTCCGTTCAATAATCCATTGAGGTACCATGCCCAGAGCATATAGGATGCTTTTCTGAATGACAAGTGTCCGATAAAAATATCTGATTTGGGCACAAAGAATCTGGTTTGAGATGGGGGAGTCAGGTACTATATCCACCCATGGATGAGATTCTTAAAAAATTGGAAGATATAGAGAGCATAAAAGGTATGAGTGACGCCGAATTGCTCTCTTTGGCGGATGCAACCCGCAGCTATATTATTGATACTGTCAGCCGCACAGGCGGGCATTTGGCTGCCAATTTAGGCGTTGTTGAGCTCACAATTGCTCTTTTGCGTGTATTTAACCCTCCCGCCGACAAGCTGGTATGGGATACCGGCCATCAGACGTATGCATATAAGATCCTTACCGATCGCCGCGATGAGTTCGCCACGCTAAGGCAGCCCGGGGGGATTTCAGGGTTTCAGAAGCGCAGTGAGAGTGAATACGATGCCTTTGGTGCCGGGCATGCCGGTACTGCTCTCTCGGCCGCGCTGGGAATGGCAGCTGAGCGTGACAGAAGTGACGGCAAGGAGCATGTGGTAGCCATTGTTGGTGATGCATCTGTTTGTAACGGTATTTCGCTTGAGGCGCTTAATAATGTGTCATCCGCGACGAAAAGGCTGATTGTTGTTCTGAACGATAACGAAATGAGCATCTCCGGCAATGTCGGGGCTCTGTCGCGCTATCTGGGTAAGCTGCTTGCCAATCCGCGCTATAATCGTGTGAAGACCTCATTCGAAGGGTTTGCCCAGAAGCTGCGCATGGGTAAGCTCCGGCCGGGATATCACAGATTTGAGGAGGCGCTGAAAAGTTTCTTTGTACGCAATGTGCTTTTCGAGGAGTTTGGCCTCAGGTATGTGGGGCCTGTGGATGGACACAATATCCAGGCTCTTTCCGATGCGTTTACAGTGGCCAGAGATTATGATAAGCCGATCCTCCTGCATGTAGCCACTCAGAAGGGACGAGGTTACCCACCCGCGGAGAAGTCTCCTGAGAGCTGGCACGGCACATCATGCTTTGATGTTCCCACAGGTGACCGTGCGCCCTCTTCAAAGGAGGGTTATTCTCATGTCTTCGGTCAGGCGCTGGTGGATCTGGCCGCAGATGATTCGCGTATTTGCGGTATCTCGGCTGCAATGTGTGCCGGTACGGGGATGAACCTATTTGCAGAGCGCTTTCCTGAACGCTTTTATGATGTAGGTATATGTGAAGAGCATGCCGTTGTTTTTGCCGCAGGGCAGGCCACAATGGGCAGTCGTCCTTTTGTGGCCCTCTATTCCACTTTTGTTCAGAGGGCAGTGGATTGTGTTATGCATGATGTATGCCTTCAGAAACTGCCGGTGGTGTTTTGTCTGGATCGTGCAGGGATTGTTGGTGATGACGGTCCGACCCATCATGGCGTGTTTGATATCTCAATGATGCGCGCTATGCCCGGCCTCACAATTATGCAGCCGCGCGGCAAGGACGAGTTGAAGAGTATGCTGCGTTTTGCTGTGGAGCTTAACGCGCCTGTTGTTGTTCGTTATCCTCGTGGTGCGGCTGTAGATGATACTGCTGCCGAAGCTGCCCCGGCCCTGGAGCTTGGGCGTGCCGAAGTACTGACCCCCGCCGGGGATAATGCCGTCTGGTTTTGGGCTCTTGGTGATATGGTTCCCGTTGCCCTCGATGCGTCAGAGCAGCTCCGGAGTAGCGGAATCGATGCCGGGGTTGTGAACGCCAGGTTTGTGAAGCCTCTGGATGTTGACCTGTTGCGCAGTCAGCTCAGTGCCGGAGCACGATGTGTGGTTACGCTGGAGAACGGATCCGTATGCAGCGGGTTCGGCAGTGCTGTCCTTGAAGCGGTGTCGGACTCAGGTTCAGCAACACAGGTTTTACGGGTTGGCTGGCCGGAGCAGTATATCGAACATGGGACCCCGGTTGATTTAATGAAAAAATATGGACTGGATGCCCAGTCTGTGGTTGATAGAGTGAAGAGATGTTTCGTTTAGTTAATGGATAAATGTGGAGTGACTTGTGAAGTGTCCTAATTGTCAGACAGGAAGGATGGAGTTTTCGGAACTGGATCGAGATCTGCCTACACGCTGCTGTAATGAGTGTGATGGCCACTGGGTTGATGCAGAGAGCTATCATAACTGGCTTAAGCGTCATGGAGAGACATTGCCGGAGCGTGATGTTTGTGGCGAACAGACCGTTGTCACTGAGGAGCAGCAGGCTCTTCTATGTCCCGACTGCGGCGTAATAATGCTTAAGTGGCAGGTTGGTCACGGGCTCTCATTCAGGATTGATCGCTGCAGCCGTTGCGGTGGTTTGTGGTTCGAGCGCGATGAGTGGCAGGCGCTGAAGGAGAAGAATCTTCACGATGAAATTCATCGCGTATTTTCGGCGTCCTGGCAGAGTGATGAGCGCCGGTCACAGATGCGAAACAGGCTGGAAACCGTGTATCGTGAACGTTTCGCTGAAGATTATGATCGTGTAGAGACCTTCAGGCAGTGGCTCCAGCAACAGGAACAGGTAGAGCAGATATTGGCCTACATTCAGGAATCAGATCCCTGTGACCTGCAGATCCGAGTTACTCATGGCGACGGTGTTGATGAGCGCCTGGTTGTTCCGCCACATGAATCGTGATAATGGTACCGGAGTTACATGAATTCAACTGATAGAGATAGGATAAGAGCCCTGGCCAGTGAGCTGGCGGAATTGTCTCAGGCCCCTGTACAGCAGGAGCGTATAGATGGCTGGAAGGCTTTGAACAGCCTTAAGCCTGAGCGTCCGATGCTTTGGATTACGGAGCTCCCATGGGGTGAGTTCGAAAGAGATATTGAGGAGCTTCAGACAGAGTGTGAGGATGAGCAGGCACGCAATCTTGAAGTACACATGCTTCGAAAACTCTTTACCGCCCGCACCCTTCGTGTGGATGAGGTGATATCTCCAGATTATTATGTAGGGAAGGTTATCCAGGGCGGCGGTTACGGCGTCAGAGGCAAAGAGGATCGTATCGCACAGGGCGACAGCCCGATACAGGCTCATCATTACGAGCCTACGATGAAGACTATCGAGGACGTACAACAGATTCGTATGCCTGAGTTGCGTTATAATGCCGAGGCAACAGCAGAGAATGTGGCATTCTTCGAAGATCTTTTCGGTGACATCTTTAATGTTAAAGAGATCGGTGTACAGCAGCAGAATTTCTCTGATTGGGATTCAATTGTAACGTGGACAGGTGTAACTGAAGCCCTGATGGCGATGGCGATGGATCCCGATTTTGTGCATGCGATTATGCGCCGCCTGACCGATTCATATCTTTCCACCATGACACAGCTTGAGGAGATGAACCTGCTGAGCTATCCGCACCCGCTTGATCGTGTACACTCCGGGGCTGCAAGCTTCACCGACGAACTGCCGCAACCCGATGCCGACCTGAGCCACATTCGACTGATTGATCAGTGGGGTGGGGCCTCGCCACAGATTTTGAGTGATGTGTCGCCGGAGATGCATGATGAGTTCGCATTGCAGTATGAGCTCGAGGTCCTTCAGCGCTGCGGGCTTGTGTATTACGGATGCTGTGAGCCAGTGCATAACAAGATGCATCTCATGGCAAAGATTGAGAGGTTGCGCAAGATTTCGATAAGCCCCTGGTGTGATGTTGCCAAAGCCGCTGAGAATGCGGCAACACGCTATGTGTTCAGCCACAAACCGAGTCCGGCTATGCTGGCAGAATCTTCCTTTAACGAGGAGCGGGCAGAGAAGGATATTCGCGACCGGCTGGAGCAATCGGGAGAGATGCCCTGTGAGTTTATTATGAAGGACGTCAGCACGGTCTGTGGCGATGTCAAGCGTGTGATCGCCTGGTGTGATATTGCTAATCGCGTGATTCGGGAGTAGTGGTTATAGAGGTGTTATAAAGAGGGGCTTCCCGCTTCGCCTTTCAGAACTGATTCATGGTAAGCATGCTTTTATGGCGAAAGCGCACCGCAGCGCTTCCGCTAAATCACAAATCACTAAAATGCTGGATACAATAAAAACTAAGGAGAAATAGTCATGGGTGACACAGGCAAGAGAGACAAAGGCAAACGGGAACAGCAGAAGAAAGCCAAGCTTACTCCGAAGGAAAAGAGACAACAGAAGAAAGACAAGAAGCAACTGTAACTGCAGGCGAGAGCAGGCTTCCCCCCCCTTCACACCATTTCATGAAAGGCCGCAGACGGTCCTTCCAAGAAATGGTGATGGAGGGGTTATGTCTATCTGTCGACATCACTATATTCAACTGTTGTTAATATAGGGGGCCAGTATTGTTTCGGTGATGGTGGGCGCACCTGTCTCCTTGCTTACCACCTCCAGATCGATTCCATGCTCGCGGGCAAGCCTGCGGGCGCGGGGGGTTGCTCTGACGCGAGCTGTCCGTGTTCGTGAGCGGGGTTGCTCTGCAGGTGCGGCACTCTGGGTTACCTTTTCGCGGTATGACTTCATCAGCTCTTCGTTAGCTGCTTCTGCCTCCGGGTCGGTTTCATTTTCGCTTCCTACCAGACCGATGAAATAGCCGACGGGTACAACGGCGCGTAAAGGTGCCATCACGGATATCAGTATGCCGCTTGCCGGACTCTCAATTTCGAATGCGGCCTTGTCGGTGGTGACTTCGGCGACGGGGTCTCCCTCCTCTATCGCATCACCGGGCTCTATGAGCCATTCGGTTACGGTCACATCGTCGACATTGGCACTTACTTTAGGGACTGTTATGCGGTGGGGCATCGGTTTACCTTTTACTGTTGTGGTATGTTTTCGATTGGTGCTATCGGCATAGGCACCGGGTGCGATGGGTTTCCCGCACGGTCATACAGGTAGAGCTTTAACCGCCCGTTTTCTGTTGCGGTATTTTCGTCAATAGTAACTGCCTTGGAGGTCGCCAGTGTGTCTGGAGATATACCTGTGCCCGATATTCCTGAAATGTCGTAACCTTTAAGTTCCACGGTGTATGCCGCTTTTGGTTTGCCGTAGACCCAAAGTGATTCAAAATCTATTACGCTTCTTTTGGATTTGGATGTGAAGTTAAGTGTGACAGATGTGCAGCCTTTACCCATCTTTTTGAGATCGGCTTCCGGGACAACCTTGGACATATCGATCTGCAGATCCATCCATTTGTTAAAGGGGAGTTCATTGATTCCCAGGGCCTTATCGAAGGGGGCTGCTACAACAAGGTTTTCTTTGCCTTTCACCTGTTTAGCTAATGGATATATCTTCTCCTCTTTACCGAACTTAACACTTATTGAGAGTTCTGTAGGTGCAGCTGCTCTTATTGCTTTGGATATAGGCATACGGATGCGGGTAGCAATGAAAGGGTGGGTGTTAATATTCCATTTGGTTTTGCCGAAAAAGTGAGCTATTCCGCCTTTGGTGGCGAATGAGACCCTGTTGAAAGGGATATTGCTCTCTTTCTCTTTTGTTGTCTTGAACCTAGCGTATAACTGGGCTCGTAATTTTGCCACATGCCCGACCTCGGTTGCCCACGTAGTTGCCAGGATGTAATTATCCGGGGCGATGATTTGCGACAGGTTTGGGGCTAGTTTGTCGCTGGCATAATCGATTTTAATGGGGATTGTGTAAGGCTCTATAGCGTTGCCGGCACCATCGCTGAGTTTTGATAGTGTGAAGCCGAGTGTTTCGCCATCGGATGCCTTGTTGAGCTGATCCTGCATCAGTGCCTGCCAGTTGATCCGTATCGAATTTCTTGTTGGTGCAAAAGAGAATGTGGCATGGGTCGTTTTGTTGGTTGGGGGTTCCTTGTTAACCTTCAGCTCCACT
>CAZAKU010000203.1:0-3062 GCA_964485765.1 uncultured Lentisphaerales bacterium | reverse complement strand
CTCTCGGAGGCAATAAAAACTGTTTATAAGATGCCCTGGGTAAGTTCTTAAACTCATACAAATAGAAGACTTCAACTTTTTCACGCACCCAATCCGTTTTTTTTAGAAACGTCACACTGGAATCAACGCTTGGATTGATCTTAAAACAATTGATCTTAAAATAGGCAAAGAGTATCTCAAAGCCATAGTGATCTACTATTTCGGTTAACAATCTTTCTAAACCAACACCGTGTAGGGGGTTGTTATTGGGGTTTGTCTCGTTGCTCATATTGATGTCATCTCAAAGGGGTTAAGTAGTGATATTGTAACCGTAGCAGCACCAAGATTTTCTGATAATACATGAATGTCGTTGAATGGTCTAAATCTATCTATCAAACAAACTGTCCGTTATTACCTAACGTATTCAATTGTGGTTTGCGCGAAATGTGTAATTTTGTTTTTCTCTTTGCACAACTACTCTATGACTACCGGCGTGATGTTCCACTTGATTTCGGCCTTTTCGGTAAGCCGTTTAATGAGCTCTTTTTCGCGTATATTCTTAGCGCGTTCTGCAAGCTTATCGTTTGTGATAGCCGGTGGTGCTTTTATTAGAATATGACGTGCATGGACCGTTTCCTGTACGATCTTACCCGCCTTGTCTTTCTTTTCAGGAGTGTGTTCCAGCACCTGAATGATGTGATATCCGTATGGTGTTTCTACTACAGGGCCTATGTCGCCGGGTTTCTGTGAAAAGGCGGCCAGCTCGAACTCCTTCGGCATATTGCCGGTTCCGCGGCGGAATGTGCCCAGATTTCCGCCACGTTCGGCGGATGCGCACTCTGACTCATCACGCGCCAGCTCTGAGAACCGCTCACCTTTCGATATTCTTGCACGTATACCCAATGCGCGCACTCTGCACTTTTCTCTCTCTGTATCCATCATTTTAAGAAGATCATTCTTCTCCTTCTCAGATACAGGAGTGTTACGCATTTGATTCATCATTTTTGCCACGCGTAAGCTGTTTGTGAAATCTTCCAGTACATACTTCTCACTTAAAGGGGAGTTGCGAATGTACTGCTCTTTAGTCATCCCGGTAGGAATGGGCATGTTTTCGTAGGCTGATTCGACCTCAGATGAGGTGAGGGTTATCTTCCGCTTATCAGCCTCCTCTACTAAAATGCTTTTCAGTACGAACTGTTGCAATGTTTCGCGCAGAAGAAAGTCGCGGAAGTCCTGACGAAACTCCTCTGGTGGCTTGTTGGGGTGTTGTTTTTCGCGCCAGTTCAATATGTCGCGAACTGTTTTTGCCGTTATCGCTTTGTCGTTAACCTGAACAGCAATGCCGTCAACTTTGGCCAATTCGGCCTCGGTTGGGCCATCTTTGAACTTAACCGCAAAACTTTGCGTTATGAGTGTTGCTAGAATAATTACGATGGGAAAACCTAATTTCATTGTTATCTGCTCCTTTCAGTAAAAGAATCAACGGTCTGCAGGGCTATTGCCCGCGCTTGCAAATCTGTTTCCAATTGTGATCTGAGAAACAGCCCCAGAAAACGTGTAACAGAAGGTATCGCCTTTTGGTGCTCAGACGCTATAAGAAAATTATCCCTCGCAGAAGTCAATGCCTCCACAACAATCTCAGGAAGGGATATTGTTGCGGGGTTTGAATGCAGCGGGGGACGATGTTGGCACAGCCAGTGCCCGGATTGCAGGCAGAAGCGGGCAGGGGAGGCGTTTGGATCGCACTGCGGACACAAGGAGAGGTTCGGGGAGAGTCCGGCTGCATTCAGGAAGGAGAGTTCAGCTGAAACCAATATTCTGTAGATATCGGGCTCAGGTTCGGATAAAAGGTCGAGCGCCTTTGTGAGTGAGCAGTAGAGTTTCGAGTCGTCGTGGTGCGGCTGTGAAACTTGTTCGGCCAGGGATGACAGCCAGGATGCTATAGCCGCAGCACGCCAGTTGCTGCGCAGCCCGATACGCAAATCAGTAGGGGAGCATTCTTTGGCAGTATGTATGCCGTTACGCTCATGCTGGTAATACAGCAGTTCGCATGTGTAAAACAGGTCGTACTGGCCAAGGAATGTGCTTTTCGGTCGACACGCGCCGCGGATGCTCGTTGTCATTCGTCCACTGTCGGCACTCAGCCAGGTGACCATATGTGAGGTGCGCGAGAAGGGCGAGACTCGCAAAACTATAGCATCTGTGCGTTGTATCATAACGTGATTACATTCAGCATTAGAATGGTTACTGCAAAGTATATGAGCAGCGCCACAATGTCGTTGGCTATGGTGATAAATGGCCCGGATGCGACGGCAGGGTCGATATTGATCTTATTCAGCACTACCGGCACAAGGGTTCCGAACATAGCCGCAAATGTCATTGCGGCAAATAGGGCAGCTGCGACTACCGCTCCAAGATGCATCGGCGTAATGTTTCCGGGAGGGGGACTCTGCGATTTGATCACAAGCGATGCTCCCAGTCCGATAAGAATCCCGCAGGTTATCCCCATCAGTGCCCCGGTTGATAATTCATGCATGATAAGGCGCTTTATTCCACGCGTTGGTTCGGCGCTTACAGCAAGGCTGCGTACAACAAGAATGCTCGATTGTATTCCTGTATTGCCTCCCATTGCCAGTACGGAGGGTACGAAGCCTACCAGCACTAATAGAGATACAGATTCAAGATGGGCGCGGTAGTGATTGAAAATCACTGCGTTAATCATGCCGCCGAACAGGGTGATAAGCAACCATGGAAGGCGTATTCGGCAGCTTTTCAGGACAGATGTTGACTGCAGCTCTTCATCGTCTGATCCCGCCAGCCGGAAGATATCTTCTGAGGCTTCCTCCTGCATGACGTCGATAATATCATCTGATGTTACGCGCCCGATCAGTATACCATCGGCATCGGTTACAGGGATTGCATCGAGATCGTATTTTGCGAGGAGTTGCGCGACCTCCTCCTGGTCCATGTCAACCGTGGCTGTACGGAAGTTTGCATCGGCCATTTCTCCTATATGGCGCTTTTTGTTACGTTCCCGCAGCAGTTCCCAGATATCAACTGTGCCTAGCAGTACGCCCTTGGCG
>CAZAKU010000202.1:0-10008 GCA_964485765.1 uncultured Lentisphaerales bacterium | reverse complement strand
GCAGATCTCTGAATTCGAGAAGCTGGTGCAGGAGTGTCCCGAGAGACGCGAAGCCCAGCGTGCTCTGGCTGAAGATGTCACCCGCAGGGTTCATGGAGAAGATGGCCTGCAGATCGCACAAAAGGCCAGTTCGGTTCTCTTCGGAGGAACTCTCGATGGACTCGAGATGGACGACCTCCTTGGCATATTTGCCAATGTGGGTTCTTCTGAGTTGCCGCGGGCTGAGGTTATCGGGCGTACTATCCCGGAAGTTGCTGCTGAAGGCGGACTCTGTAAGAGCCGTGGTGAGGCCCGGCGTCTGATCCAGAATAACGGTATGTATCTGAACAATGAGCGCGTTACCAGCCCCGATCGTACGGTGAGTGATGATGATGCCATTGATGGACGCTTGCTGGTGTTCCGCTCCGGCAAGAAGACATTTAGACTGGTTAAACTGGTTTGAGTCGCCTCTGAGGATGACTCTCGCTCTATACTGTGAGAGATGAATGCCGAGACCTCTGTTCGAGGTCCGGCAGTTTGGCAGGCTAGGCTCCTTTTCGGAGGAGCAGGCTTGATTGCAGGGGTATGATGGCACAGAGTAACATTGAGATCGTCGGCGCACGGGAACATAACCTGAAGGGAATAAATGTCCGGATACCGCGTGGACGCCTGACTGTTATTACGGGGCTCAGCGGTTCCGGTAAGTCGTCGCTTGCTTTCGATACCCTGTATGCCGAAGGGCAGCGTCGTTATGTAGAAAGTCTTTCTGCGTATGCACGACAGTTTCTGGGGCGTATGCAGAAGCCGGACGTAGAGCATATAGAGGGACTCTCTCCTGCTGTGGCTATAGAGCAGCGCGGTGCCGCTTCGAACCCACGCTCAATCGTAGCGACTACAACCGAAATTCATGATTACCTGCGTCTGCTTTATGCCAACATAGCTCACCGCCATTGCCCAAAATGCGGCGCCCGTGTTAAGAGGCAGAGTGCGCAGGAGGTGGTAGAGGTGCTGTTGGCGCTTGATGACCGCACACGCCTGGTGCTGCTGGCCCCGTGGGTCCGCGACAGAGCCGGTACGCATAAGAGAGAGATCGAGGCAATCCGGCAGCAGGGATTTGTGCGTGTTCGGGCCGATGGCAAGCTTTATGAGCTGGATGATCTCCCGCGCCTGAGTGCTAAGGAAAGCCATACAATCGATGCAGTGGTTGACCGGATTGTAATAACCGAAGGTGTCCGCAGCCGTCTGGCCGATTCTGTGGAACTCGCACTGAAACAGGGTCATGGAACAATAAAGGTGCTTCTCCTCGATTCCGAGGGGGAGGCAGCCGACGAGAAACTTTTTTCGGAGAAGAATGTATGTGTCCCGTGCGGTGTCAGTTTCGATGAACCCGTGCCGCGCAATTTCTCCTTTAACAGCCCTTATGGCGCGTGTCCGCTGTGCGACGGAATCGGCAAACAGCTGGTGTTCGATGAAAACATGATCATTCCCGACCGGACACTGAGTATTGAGGCCGGAGCCATCGCGCCATGGCGTAAAGGCGGGCGACGTCTGATTGCCTACTACCGTAGGCTGCTCAGGAATGTAGTTCGTCATTACGGCGTTGAGGCAGAGACCCCTTACGAGGAGTTACCCGATACGGTTAAGCAGGTGCTGATGAATGGCTCCGGCGAGGAGGAGATTGAACATGGAAGTTTTAGGGGCGGGAGTTACAGGCGCGGTAAGAAACCGTTCGAGGGGGTGCTTCCCAACCTCAAGCGCAGGCTGGAAACTACCAGCAGCGATTATGTAAAGGTGCAGCTTCGCGGGTTCATGACGCGCAGGCAGTGCCCGGACTGTGGCGGGTTGCGGCTTCGCCCGGAGTCGCGGTCGTGCCGCGTCGACGGGGTGTCTATTGTTGAAGTTACCGCGATGAGCATAGAGAACGCTACTCTGTTTTTCGAAAAGATCAAACTTCCCCGCCAGGAACAGCATATAGCCGGCGAACTGCTGAATGAGATAAAACGCCGCCTGTCTTTTATGCTGAATGTGGGGCTGGGGTATATTACGCTGGATCGTGAAAGCTCAACCCTTTCGGGTGGTGAGATGCAGCGTATACGCCTGGCAACACAGATCGGTTCCGGCCTTTCGGGTGTCCTGTATGTTCTTGATGAGCCTACAATCGGGTTGCACCCGCGTGATAACACCCGCCTGATAAGAACACTTCGGGAGCTGCAGCAAAGAGGTAATACTGTTGTTGTAGTGGAGCACGACGAGCGCCTTATACGTGAGGCAGACTATGTTATTGATCTTGGTCCGGGGGCCGGGCAGCACGGCGGAGAGGTTGTGTTTGCAGGAAGCGTGAAGCAGCTGCTGCAGTCTGATAAATCTCTGACAGCACGCTATATGAACGGAAAAGAGGTCATAGAGGTGCCGTCACAGCGACGTGCACCCGATGAGAAGCGCATAACTGTGCGTGGGGCATCTGAGAACAATTTACGTAACATCGATGTAGAAATACCACTGGGCCTCTTCGTCTCCGTTACCGGTGTTTCGGGTAGTGGCAAGAGCACCCTGATCGATGATGTGCTGCGGCGTGAACTATCCCGCCGGCTGCATGGCGCCAAGGCGCTCCCCGGCAAGCATGTCTCCATTGACGGCGTTGAGTTCATCGACAAGGTTATAGTTATTGACCAGAGTCCCATTGGCAGGACACCCCGCAGCAACGCCGTGACATATACCGGCGCATTCAGTGTTATCCGTGATCTCTTCTCGAAAACCCCGGCATCGCGTGTGCGCGGATATCGTCCGGGACGGTTCAGCTTTAATGTCAAGGGGGGACGTTGTGAAGCGTGCAAGGGCGACGGTCTGATCCGCCTGGATATGCATTTTCTTCCCGACGTGTATGTGGAGTGTGAGGTCTGCAGAGGCTTGCGCTATAACAGCGAAACGCTCGAAATCCGCTACGGCGGTAAGACAATTGCCGAGGTCCTCGATATGACAGTTGGAGAGGCCGTTCCCTTCTTCTCCGCAGTTCCTTCTCTGGCTGCCAAGCTGGGAACCCTTCAGGAGGTCGGGCTGGGATACATTCGGCTGGGGCAATCGGCTACGACACTTTCAGGAGGAGAGGCTCAACGGATAAAATTGGCATCTGAACTGAGTCGCCGTGCTACCGGAAGTACGCTATACTTGCTGGACGAACCGACAACAGGTTTGCATTTTGCGGATGTTCGCAGATTGCTGGATGTTCTGCTGCGACTTCGTGATCAGGGCAACAGTGTGGTCGTGATTGAACACAATCTGGATGTTATCAAGATGTCGGACTATATTATTGATTTAGGGCCCGATGGTGGCGATCATGGTGGCGAGGTAGTTGCAACCGGCTCTCCGGAGGAGGTCGCGGCTTCCCCTGCATCATATACAGGGCGTTATTTGAAGGAATTACTGGCGTGAAGAATATTTGTTACATAGTTTCAGTATTTTTGCTCTTTTGCATGCTGCTGCCATGCAGTGCGGTCGACGATCTTACCGCCGGGCGTGCTGCGGCCGAAGATGGTTTACATGAAATAGCGGTGAGGCACCTCTCTTCGGCATTGAAGCTCGGGGGGCAGAATAGCGTTACGCGAGGGCGTGCGCTGGCGCTGCTGCTTACGTCATACGATGCGTTAGGTCAGTATGAGGCGCTTCTTTCGGCGCTTGATAACACCGATCGGGCTACCCTTGATGCAGGTGAACGCGGTTTTTGGCGGGCAAGAGCACTCCTTTCTCTCTCTCGTTCCGATGAAGCACTTGAGGTCTTGGCTGAACTTGGCACCCCTGCCAATGAGTTCTGGCTGGGGCGAGTTGAGCGTTTACGTGCCCGCTGTCTTGTTGAAAAGGGGCGCACAGATGATGCCATGGCTGTTCTGAGGGATGCGGTTAAGGCTTTGCCACCATCCGAAATGCGTACGGCTCTAGATGTCGACTGGGCCAGACTGGCCTTTCTTTCGGGGCGTTATGCCGACGCAGACAGCGTGCTGGCTCGTGTGCCGGTTCAGGAATCATCCCCTGAGCTGCGTCAGGAAGCCGCCGTATTACGGGGCCGTTGCCTGCTGGCGTTGAGGCGTTTCCCTCAGGCTGCAGCGTTGCTGGCCTCTCTGGGGCGTGACGATGCCCTGGAGGCATCTCTAAGGGCCGAGGCGTGGAGTGAGGCTGCACGGGCTTATCAGGCGATGCGTGAGCCTGTACGGGAGCTTGACGCCCTTTCTGCCGCACTGGAGCTGGTCGAGAGCCCTGATGCAAAGCATGAGGCGACTTTCAGGTTGGGGATACGTGAGCTCGCCAACGGGCAGACCGCTGCGGGGGAGGCACGTTTGCAGCAGATGATTCGGGAGGCCCCCGATTCTCCCTACTCGTCGAAGTCTCAGCTGGCGCTTGCAGAAGCCCTGCGTGAAATGGGCCGCGCCGAAGATGCCCTTACCGGGTATACGATTTTTCTGGAGACCTTCGGTGACTCACCTGGTGTCGGTTTGGCACAGCGGGGTAGAGGATGGGCTCTCTTGAGCCTCGAACGCTACAGTGAGGCCTCAATGGCGTTTCTGAAGGCCTACGATACAATTAAAGATGAAGACATGCGTATAGAGTGTTTATTCAAGGCGGGAGATGCTTTCTTCCTGAATGAACAGTACGGTAAGGCAAGTGAGGTATTCAACCAGATTACGGCTTCATTCCCGGAGTCTATGCTCGCCCCCCGTGCGGCGCTGCAGGCCGCAGAATGTCTGGTTCGGGAGGATCGTATTGACGATGCCGAAGCGCTCTTCAAGGATGTGTCACGGGTTTATACCGGTAAGGTGGCCGCGGCGGAGGCCCTGTTGCGTGTAGGGCAGCTGCATGAGGACCGCGGGAATGTCAGGTCTGCGCTTAGTGCGTATGACTCCGTACTCACGGCAACCACAAATCGTCAATTGTGGGCGGAAGCCCTATTCGGCCGCGGAGTGGTCTACTATCGAAAATATGACTTTGCAGATGCATATGCTGATTTTTCAAGGGCTGTTGAGACAGGTGCCAGTACTCCCACTGCGGAACACGCGGCTTATCTTCGCTTCCTTTCAGCTTTCCGTCATGGGCAGGATGCGCACGCTCTGGAGTTGTGCGATCAGTTTCTGAAGAGCTACCCCGAAAGTAAATGGCATCCCGACGCCATGTTCTGGCGCGGGAATGTTTATTACAACAAGGGTGTTTTTGATCTCTCCGGTGTGGAGTTTCTTGCTCTTGTGTCACGTTATCCCGCTCATAAGCTTGCAGATGACGCCCTGCTATGGGCCGGACGTTCGGCTGCGCGGCGACGTGAGTTTCAGCTGGTAATCGAGCTGCTGTCGCGTATGCCCGGGGAGTATCCGCAGAGTACTCTGCGTGCTGCGGCTCTCTTCGAGCAGGCCGAGGCTATGTGCGAGAGGGCGGACTTCAACCAGGCTATTGTTCTGTTCGATAAGATGATTGTGCAGTTTCCCGCTAATGACCTTGTCCCTTATGCATGGGGACGCAAGGGGGACTGTCTCTTCTCCCTTGGCACCGACGATGCGGAGCTTTACGAAGATGCGATAGGCGCATACCGCACCGTTGCCCAGCACCGGGTGGTGCCGATGGGACTGGCTCTCAGGGTTGAATATATGATCGGCCGCTGCATGGAGAAAGAGGGACGTTCCGAAGATGCACTTGAGCAGTATCATGTGAATGTCATTGTACGCTACCGCAAGGAGCGAGAGACAGGCAATATCGGCAGCGTAGAGGTCCTTAAATGGTATGCCAAGGCCGCGTTCAACGCTGCGGATCTTCTTGTATCGAAACAGCGATGGACGCAGGCGGTTTCGGTTCTTGAGCGAGTCATTCAGGTTGGCGGTCCGGGACGCACAGAGGCATTGGATCGTATTGAACGGATTAAGGATGGAAGGCGTTGGCTCTTCCGTTGATTGTTGGCTTTATGGAGGAATATTAATGTATGAAGAGTGGTTAGCTGCCGGAGGGCCGGTATTGTGGATAATTTTATTTTGCGGTGCTGTTGGACTGTTTGTGTTTATAGAGAGGGCTTTGCACCTGCATCGCGCACGTATTCAGCACCGGGACTTCCTGATGGGAATCAAGAACCTGCTGGGGCGTGGCAGTTCTCAGGAGGCACTTGCAATCTGTGAGGATACACCGGGGCCAGTTGCCCGGCTTGTGTACGTAGCCATTTCCCACCGCAATGAGAAGCGGGAGATATTGCGCGAAGAGCTCGACAGTTTCGGCATCAGCGAGATATCGCGGATGGAACGTCGTATTTCGGTTTTGTCTGTAATAACTCAGGTGGCGCCGTTGCTGGGCCTGCTCGGAACAGTTTTCGGTATTCTAGAGACGTTGCTGGAGATGCGCGATAAAGCACCTCTGGTGGAGATCTCTTTTCTTACGGACGGGCTCTTCCAGGCCCTGATTACGACTGCGGCCGGATTGCTTGTGGCAATCCCGTGTTACTGCATGTTCAACCTGCTTGTTATTAAGATAGATCGGATTGTTGTGGATATGGAGCAGTCCGTTACTGATGTTCTCCGGTTTCTTTCGCTTAATCCATCAACGGAAGAGGTCACCACTGTTACGGAGACTAAGCAATGAAGGAGTCACGCGGAATGTTCGGTGGCTGGTCTGCGTCGGGGTTGCGCATGCGATTTAGGCCTGCGAGCAGAATTTATCAGAGCTTCATGACTGTTTCTCCGTGGCTGGATGTTATCCTGGTGGTTCTGCTTTTTGTTTTTGTTTCGGGTGAACTGCTGGTGTCCCCGGGGATGCCTGTCAAACTGCCCGAGGGTCCTTTTGTCGAGGGTGTGCGTCACGGGGTTCCGATGGTGCTTGTGGCTGTCGAGAAGGATGACGGGGTTTCCTGTCTGATATTTTTTGACGAAGATCGCTACCGTCTCGGCGACAACGATCGTGAGTTGGCTTTTGCACAGGCCGTTGAGTCGTATGTCAGCAGGAGCGGTGTGGCTAAGGCTGTTCTTCATGCAGATGAGCGGGTCCCGCATGGA
Organism: uncultured Lentisphaerales bacterium; assembly: GCA_964485765.1. Classification (GTDB taxonomy): domain Bacteria; phylum Verrucomicrobiota; class Kiritimatiellia; order RFP12; family CAZAKU01; genus CAZAKU01. The sequence continues at coordinate 3,019 of CAZAKU010000202.1, read as the reverse complement.
ATGGTTGTTCGCGCTGTAAACCTCGCGCGTTCTGCCGGTATACGGTTGGTGAATATAACTGTCAGGCCGGAGTAGATACTTGTGGGTGAGTCCTTTGTAAAACATTACAGTTCACGACAGCTGGGCAGCATAGCTCTCACGCTGACCGTTGTTGTAGTGCTGGCGTGGGCCATCTGGCCCCGGGGACGCTACCAGCCAACTCCTATAGCCCCTATGCCTGAGCCTTCCGTTGCATATGTATCCTTTGAGGGCGGCCGCGATGCTTTTCTCAGTTGGCCCGACAGTATAATCATGTCTATAACCAGAGATCAGAATTTCGGCACATTGGCGAATAATGGTGATGCATCTGGAGGTGTTCCTCCTGAGCTTGATAAAACACCGCGCAGCTATATTCTTGATGGTCCGGCAAGAAGTAACGAATGGCGCAAGTATGATGAATCCAGAGGTGATGAGAGCGCTCTGGATGCTGTTTCGGTGGTGACTGAGCTGTCGCCTGTTTTCAGCGCGGCGCCACAGTCAGCCAGGGTATTCGCGCATGTATCCCCCTCTTTGATCTCGTCAGGTTTCCGCCTGCCTGCAACATTTCTGAGTGAGGTCTATGATTCAGCTATCGATTCCGATCCATACCGTGTAGAGCTGTCGCTGTTTTTTTCCGACGAAGGCCAACTCGATTACATGTTTGTTGAAACCGGGGACTGCAATCCCGATGTTATTAAGTCTATTCGCCTGGCACTGATGTCTGAGGTAAGTACTGAACCCGGTGCCAGCGGACGCCTGGTGGTGTATTACAGCGGTTCATAACGCAGTTGCGGGAGTCTTTGCCGTTGATGGGGAGCGATTAATGAAGAAGTGTGTTTTAACCGGTATTCGCAGCATGGAGATACGTGAAGTACCCCAACCTGCGATAGAGCGTGCTACAGATGTTCTTATACGAATGTCGCGCGTGGGGATATGCGGTAGTGATGTCCACTATTACACTACCGGCAAAATAGGGTCACAGGTGGTGGAATATCCCTTCGCTGTCGGTCACGAGGGCTCCGGTGTGGTTGCCGAAGTAGGGACGGCGGTTAAACGGGTCAGGGTGGGGGATCGGGTTGCAATTGAGCCGGCAATGAGCTGCTGGAAATGTGACCAGTGCCTTGCGGGGCGGCATCATACCTGCCGTGAACTAACGTTTTTGGGTTGTCCCGGGCAGGTCGAGGGTTGCCTGAGCGAATATATCGTTATGCCGCAGGAGTGCTGCTTCTCTGTTCCCGATGCAATGAGTATGGATGAAGCCGCTCTTGCCGAACCGCTCTCAATTGGGTTTTATTCTGTACAGCAGTCGGTGCCGATGAAGGACGCCCGAATAGCCATACTGGGTGCGGGGCCGATCGGGCTGAGCGTTCTTATGCCTGCATTGGCTCAGGGCGCCGGGAAGGTGTATGTGACAGACAAAATCGACAGACGTCTCGAGGTCGCCCGCAGTTTGGGTGCCGATTGGGTAGGGAACCCCGATAGTAACCCTGATATCGTCGGCGAAATTACCGCTAATGAGCCCCTGCTGCTGGATGCTGTATTTGAGTGTTGCGGTGAACAGGATGCCCTCGATCAGGCTGTCTCCATCCTGAAACCGGGTGGTAAGCTTATGTTGATAGGTATTCCCACGGTAGATAGAATTGATTTTCCAATAGATGCTCTGCGGCGCCATGAGCTCTGTCTGCAGAACGTACGCAGGCAATGTGATTGCGTTCAGCCGGCGTTGGATGCCATATCAGACGGGGCAATGAATGTAGCTCCTCTGGTGACGCACCATTTCCAGTTCAATGAAGTTGAAGATGCGTTTCGGCTGGTTGATGCCTATGAAGATGGTGTCATTAAAGCCATGGTCGAATTCGATTAAACCGGCGATTGCCTGATAATGAACTGCAAACCACGCGAAGCAAGAAATCGCTAACCACAGAGGCTACATGACTTTGTGTTCCGCGCCTCTTAAAGCTGGCTTATTAACAGGAGAGTAGTGTATGAGACGCCCGAATATTGTTTTTGTGTTTGCCGATGACTGGGGTTGGGGGGATCTGGAAAGCTTCGGTCATCCCTATGTTAAGACTAAGAGTTGAAGAGTCTTGCCGTCGAATGGCAGGCGTTGCTAAAGGAGAAATCGATGAAAAGAGTATATGTTTATTGTTGCGTTTGGGTGAGTGTTACCGTAGCGGTTCTGGCATGCTGTATGGTGCCTGTTACTTACGAAGGGAGCATTGGGCAGGATGCCCAGGAAGCAGTTCTGATACACGACGGCGACAGGGAGGAGCTGATTCTTCGCATTAACTATCGGATTAAGGGCGACAAGATGCCCGATACCTTCGTCTGGGTAATCACAACCCCAAAGGAGCCGGATTCATATGCGGTAGCAGACCCGCTTCTCTTTAAGGATATGTTTGACCTGTCTCAGGCTCTGGTCGTTCCTGTCCGGAGGGGTAAAGGGCGGTCTAGTATGGTCGATTCACTCCAACCGTCCGGCGTTGAGCTCGGTAAGCGTGTTCAGGTGGGGCCTTATGACATTCAGCCTGTGCGCGGGGTAGGGCCCCATGCGCTGACGGGGTTGAATGCCTGGCTTAAGGAGCGCGGGTTCCCGACAGAGGATCCTGATCATATGACATATTTCGTTAAGAATAATTTCACATTCCTGTGCGTCAGGGTAACGGCACCGGAGGAGAGTGAGTCTGTCGAGTCAAACGGGATGCTGCCCCCACTACATCTTTCTTTTGAAACTCCTGCTCCTTATTATCCTCTGCGCTTCAGTAGCCGCCAGGGCGTATTTGATGTGAACCTGCACATTCTCTCTCGCTCCAAACTGGACTACAAGAAGAGTGACGCTGCACTCACCAAGCTCAACTGGAGCTCGAAGAGCTACAAGCAGAACGTGAAACTGCCTGAGAAACCAATGCCTGAAACGCTGAAGAAAGTCTTTAGCAAAAGCGTCTGGAAGGATGATGTTAAATCTTGGCGTTATAATATTATTCGGTGCTCGAAAGTAAAC
>CAZAKU010000201.1:0-2596 GCA_964485765.1 uncultured Lentisphaerales bacterium | reverse complement strand
CTCCTATAGGGGGAGTCAACACACAGCTCCTTCAGGCCGAAAGATTGCTTATTCGCGGAAAGAAAGGTGTTGTTAATGGAATAGTAGGAGCACCCCCTCCGCATCTGATGCTCGCCAAAGCACGCGATAAAGCTGTCGATCACATATCAAAACTGTGGGTCGATATCGGAGCAGAAAACAGAGAAAAGGCGCTTGAGCTTGTTGAGGTAGGAGCCCCGGCCACAATCGACTCCGATTGGCGCGAGCTCAATGGCGACATCGTAAGTGCACGTGCATTCGACGACCGCGTCGGAGCCTTCATAAATGCCGAAGTGCTTCGCCGCCTGGCAGGATGCAAACTGGGCGTCGAGTTACATGTTGTTAGCTCCGTACGTGAAGAGATAGGGCTGCTGGGGTCACGCGTTGCCGCATACGACATAGCACCTCACGCAGGCATAGCTGTAGATGTCGGCTTTGCCACCGACACACCGGCACCTGAAAAGAAATTCGTCGGTGATGCCAAACTCGGTGGAGGCCCAATAATCGGCTGCAGCCCGATCCTGCATCACGGACTCCGTGACCTGATGCATCAGACCGCCGACGAAAATAAAATCCCCACCCAGGTACAGGCCCGCGGTCGTGGCGAGGGGAACAACGCCTTTGCAATATATATGGCCCGAAGCGGAGCAGCCTCAGGCTTACTCTCTATTCCGCTGCGCTATATGCACAGCCCGGTTGAGACGCTCAGCCTCTCGGATGTAGAGCAGACCATTGCCCTGCTGACCGAGACAATCAAGCGCCTGCCCGGGGAGCTGGAGTTATCCACCCGCGGCCGTGTTCTTAAAGATCCTAAGGCGGAGTAATCCTCATGCAGATACCCGACACCATAACGCTACCACGCACGCCTCCTGTTCCCCCCGGAGCAGAGCAGGATGTTCCGCGACTGGAATGTCATACACTGGACGGACCCGGCAAAAAAGCCGCCATACTTATATGCCCCGGAGGGGGATACGAGGGCAGAGCCGCGGGGCATGAAGGCAAAGATATCGCCCAAAAGCTCAACGATGCCGGGATGCACGCATTCATTCTGCACTACCGGGTGGCGCCCTTCAGACATCCGCAACCGTTACAGGATGCGATCAATGCCATACGCTGGATACGGGAGCATGCAGAAGAGCTGAACATAGCCGACAGTTCTATAGCCGTAATGGGGTTCTCTGCCGGAGGGCATCTGGCATGTTCTCTCGGTTTGCTGTGGGACTCACCGGATGTCGAGAACTCCGGCAACGATGCACGGCCCGACTGCGTGCTGCTGGCCTACCCTGTGATTTCATCGGGAGACCATGCTCACAAAGGCTCTTTCAACAACCTTTTATCGGAAACAGCCACCGAAGAGATGCGGGGGAAACTGAGCCTTGAGAATTGCGCCCGGACCGATGCCCCTCCATTTTTCATATGGCATACGGCCGAGGACAAATGCGTGCCTGTAGAGAACGCCCTGTTGCTCAGGCACTCCCTGGCGGAACATGGAATAGATGTGGAACTCCATATATACCCACGTGGAAACCACGGACAGGGGCTGGCAGAAAGTATTCCCGGCGCGCGGGAGTGGTTCCCACGAGCCGTGGCATGGATAAAGGAAAACATGTAGCCATGCCCACACCGAATGTTTATAATAGCCGTCAGTTTAACAGGAGTTCTGAATGTTAAGAATTATCACAATGTTCGCAATAGTCACAACTGCCATATCTGCCTATGCGGGGGAATGGCTCCAAACTGTTGATCTCAAGGCAGCGCCTGAAAAGGATGGTGAAATTGAATTCACCGTACGCTTTACCCCGTCAAAAACAGTTCAGTACAGCCTGATCGAATTCACAAGTGTCTACCAGCAAACATTCCCCTTTAAGGATTCACTGGGGCGGAAACGCAATAAAACCATTGAGCCTGTGAAATACAGCTACAAAAGAAGGAATATTAAACTTGTAGATGACCTGGACTCCTACGTCATCTTCCGTACACCAATTAACGTAGCGAAGCTCAACGACACGTACGGAGCTAAGACCTTTGTTGAAAATGCGCCGGTAAAGGTCGACCGGATACTAATGACTGCATACACAAATGATGTTCAGGTCTGGCAAGGAATGCTTGTGCCCGGAAAGAGCGTCACAGTCACAGACAAAGCTGCATCCGGTAAAACCAGGAAGCCGGGTCCCCCCGGTGATGCAGCATTCGGAGAGATCGATCTCGACTAAAAGGAGCACGTAATGGCGATTCAGCGACACTTCACATTCTGCCTTATTTTCATGATTGCCGCATCATGCTCCATTCTGGCTGCCGATTTTACAGCTCCCCAGTTTCAGGAGATGCGAAGCAAGTATTTCGAAGGCGAAAAGCAGCTTCTGGAAGATAGTAAAACGCAACTTTCAGCGATTCTGTCAGATCAATATACCGATATTAAATCTAAATCCGCCCGAGCTAAAGTTTCCGGAAATATCCGCGATATCGCGGTTAACAGCAAGGCTAAGAAGATTATCGAAGAGTGCACGGCAAAACTTAATGAAACCGGCGACTTTGAAGTGCCGCAGGATGTTCGCAGGGAGCTGCGACAGACCATGAG
>CAZAKU010000200.1:0-4060 GCA_964485765.1 uncultured Lentisphaerales bacterium | reverse complement strand
CATTCCGGTGCGATAGACATATTGATTATATCTGCTCCCCAGATGCGGAACATGTGACTCTCTGCACGGGTTGAGAAGCGCGGCCCCTCAATGGTTATGACTGTGCCCTGCGAGTGATGCGGTAACTCCAGCTCAACGCAGCTTCGGGTAAGCTCGCCGCTCAGGGTTGCGTCAAAGGGGTCCGCCATCGGCGCATGCATAGGGGCGTCAGGTGCAAATGTGTCGTGGAATGTTATGCAGCGGTGGCGGGTGAAATCTATAAACTGGTCGATAACAACCAGGTCGCCGCGCTTGAACTCCTCGCGCAGTGATCCCACTGCAGTGGTGGTAATTATACGGTCGCAGCCGGCCTCTTTCAATGCCCAGAGATTGGCACGGAAGTTTACCTGTGAGGGGGGAATGGTGTGCTGACGTCCATGGCGGGCCATCAGTGCAACATCCGCTCCGCCGATCTGCCCCATTTTGATTGGCGACGTAGTTGCGCCGAAAGGGGTGGTAATGTGCGTGTCACGCGCATTCTGAAGTATATCCGGGTTATCAAGCCCGCTGCCGCCGATGATGCCTATGCGTCCCATATCTGCCTCACTTGTTTGCCATTCTCAATGGCTGTTAAATTGTTTTACAGCTGCTCTTATTTTGAGCGGCTGAATTTTCTGCGCTGACCGGTATTGCCACGTCTGGGTTTCGGGTACGGTTTACGTCTACTCTGTCTCCTCGACGTCTCCTCCTTCTCAGGGAGTTTTTCGCGTCCGAGTTTTTTGGCTATCGACGTTACCGCCAGTCTTGCAGTTGAGAATGCCATCTGCAGATTGTAGCCACCGGTTGGGCCGTCGATATCGAGCACCTCCCCCGCGAACCAGAGATTTTCTCTCTTCTCTGAGGCCATACTGAGTGGGTCGATTTCGGATATGCGTATGCCGCCGATTGTAACCATAGCTTCTTTCAGCGGTCGTGGTGATGTCGGGGTAAGTTTCCAGCACTTGAGTCGTGAGGAGAGCTTTTCGCGCTCCTCCTGCGAAAGCGTTGCGAGTGGACGGTTGGCTGAAAGTGGCGTCTCCTCCGCCAGCCAGCGGCGAATGAAGGGGGCGGGGAAAAACTGTGTTAGAAGGTCTCCAAGGCTCTGCTTCCTGCCGTTTCGGGGTGGTGAGAGCAGTTCAATGCAATCGGATGCGGAGTGGGTCGGCAGCAGGTCGATTTCGAATCGATCGGCAGCTCTGTTCAGGCGTGAGCAGAGTCTGCAGCCATCTACAAATGCTCCTCCCCGCAATCCCCAGCGAGTAAAGATGAGATCCCCTTCGGTTATCCCTATCTCCCGGCTGCCCTCCTTAAGAAGCAATCGGATTGAGGTGAGTTCAAGGTCGTTCAGCTCATTTATCCACGGCTCTTCAATGTTGTATCCGGCAAGTCCGGGACGGTATGGTTCGATGTGGTGTCCCTGAGAGCGTGCGAACTTCTGGCCGTCGCCGACGGATCCCGTTTTGGGGTAGCTTACCCCTCCGGTCGCTATAAGGATATGCGATGCAGTGATACGCAGTGACGGGGTCTCTACATGCCATATCTCGTCGCAGCGCTGAATCCCTGTTACAGCTGCATTAAGTATGATCGGTGTGGCATCTTCGCGTAGTCGGTCCTGGAAACAGTGCAAGACATCATCGGCTTTTTCGGATGCGGGGTAGACCTTATTGTTGCGGTTTACGCGCGTTTTGAGCTGATGTTTGCCGAACCAGCGGCGTAGATCGGTGGGCCCGAAGGCCTGCAGCGCGTGGCTTACAAACGGGGCAACCGGTTCGCCCAGATCCTCCAGCATCTCGTCGACAGCTATTTCGCGCGTTATGTTGCATCTGTTGTTGCCGCACATAAGCAGTTTCCTGCCTGGCAGGTGGCGTCGCTCAACAACGCAGGTGCGTATGCCGTACTCTCCGGCGGTGGCGGCTGCCATAAGGCCGGCGGCGCCGGCGCCAATTATAATAAGTTCGGTATCAGGCGCCCGGCTCTCTTTCTGGCTGTTATTCATCGGTGTCAGGGCCCTTCTTCCATCCGGATAGAAGCATCGATCCCTGATGCATCGCTACCCAGGTGCCTATAAGGGCACTGAGTACGTGGTAGAAGAGTCTCCAGACCACAACAGCAATCCCGATAACGCTCTGCTGTACGTAACCGGTAGCAGAGAAAAGCAGCACGAAAACAGCATCACCAAGCCCGGCAGCGCCGGGAGTGGGAAGGAATGCTATCAGTAACTCGAACATTGCCGAAAGTACAATACCGTCGCGGAATGGAATATCGACACCTATGGCACGCACAGCGCCATAAATCATAAGAACATCGGTGCAGTACATTATAAGCGAGAAGAGCATTGCCAGAGAGAACCAGGCGGGATGATGTATGAAATAGGAGCGGAAGCTGTGCCGGGTCTGGTTAATGCTGCGTACCGCGCGGTAGGTGAGGTGTCTGTGAGGGCGGTACCTGTGTTTACGGTAGAAAAGGCGGCGAATGCTCCCTATAAGCACAATCAGCGGGTGTGGCCGCAGCAGGGCTACCAGGAGAAGCCCGGTTAAGGTGATGCAGATAATCGCCGCTACAAGGAATGCCTTGTCGAGTTGGGGGTTTATGATCTGGGTTTTACCCAGAAGGGCATGGGCAATGCCTGCGCCAAGCATGGTGAATACGCTCAGGCTCATCAGTTTTGTGGCCACAATAGATGACGCCTTGCCGGTGGGGACATTTTTTGTGGAGATGAAGTAGATCATGAACGGCTGGCCGCCGAAGTTGAAAGGGGTAAGAACATTGAAAAGTATGCGCAGCGATGCAGCCCGGATAGAGTCGGCAAATGAGATTTTGGACCCGGTCCCGCGGGTAAGGCACCATAAAGTCATTCCATCGCAGGATAGGTTTAACCCCCATATCGGGATCAGAAGCAGCAGAAAGCGGTGATCTGCCTTCTTCAGCAGGGGTAGGGTATCGGCATCCCATGTCATCCAGAGAATAACCCCGATGGCCCCTGCTGTCAGGAGCAGGAAGGGTAGTGCTCGCAGAGCTTTCCACTGCGTTGGCTGTGGTTCTATGCCCTGATTTGTTGGTTGAGCCATTCTCTGTTTCTCTGGTTAATACCGCCCGTATCCGGCGCGGAAGATGTGGTTATGGCCGCAGATATCTCATTTTCGTTGAAATCCGGCCTTATCCTACTCACTCGCTCCGGAAACGACTGCGCATGTAATACTCTACTTGATAGTTGTGGTATAATGCAATCCTGCTTTGTAATCGTGGCAAAGTAATGTAATGTACCTGCAATGCGTGAGGGTAATCCAGATTTGTCTGTGGAGAAAGAGACTGAAGTGCCGTCGGATTCCGGGAGGGATGTTCGGCGCGCTGTAGTCGTCGGTCTTATCCTGAACCTTGCGCTATCGGTTCTCAAGGCGGTTGCGGGGTGGCTGGGGGGCAGCCGTGCGGTTGTGGCCGATGCGGTTCACAGTCTCTCCGACGGCATGACAGATGTTGCCATTCTGGTGGCATCGCGCTTCTGGAATCGTCCGCCTGATGATACACACCCCTACGGCCACCGTCGTATAGAGACTATGATAACTGTCGGAATCGGCGTTTTACTGGTCTCCGCAGCGGCGGGTCTGGTGGGTAACGCTTTTTCGCAGATACGGCATGCGACGCCCTCGCCCCCTCCCGGGAAGATCGCCCTGATCGCGGCTATTATATCGGTGGTGCTTAAGGAATGGATGTATCGCTGGACGATGCGTAAGGGGCGTATTTTCCGCAGCCCGGCGCTGCAGGCAAATGCCTGGCATCATCGTTCAGATGCACTCAGCTCTATACCGGTAGTAGTCGCTGTTGGCGGTTCAATGCTATTTCCTTCAATGGCGTATCTCGATGCGGCCGGTACGCTGATTGTGGCTGTGTTCATTTTCCAGTCGGCCTGGAAGATCGCCTGGCCCGGGTTACGTGAGCTCAGTGAAGGTGCCGCCCCGGAGCCGGTCCAGCGCGAGATCGGCAAAGCTGCAGGTGACGTTGATGGTGTTAAAGAGGTGCATCGCCTGCGTACGAGGTATATAGG
>CAZAKU010000199.1:0-7723 GCA_964485765.1 uncultured Lentisphaerales bacterium | reverse complement strand
CGGAGTTTGGCTCGTTTGCGTTGATATGCAGGTATGCCGCATTTTCGGGGATATCAAGCTAATCAGCTGTGGGTACACGTGTCGGTAAATTTGCGGCCGTGTCGGCTGCAATATGAACCTTGCCGATTTTTTCTGCCTCCTTGATCGCCTTGCCGGCCCAGGCACCTGACTGTACGTAGGCCGCGCAACCTTCGGCGGGGAGAAGGTTCATCGGGATCATCGAGAATTGGGTGCTCGCTCCGCCCTGCAGCAGCAGAACGGCATATTCATCATCGATCCCCAGCAGCTCCTTGATGTTGCTGATAGCTTCCTGGTGGACAGCATCGTAGGCTTTGCCGCGGTGGGAAGCCTCCATAAGGCTCATCCCTATCCCGTTATAGTTAACAAATTGTGCCTGAGCCTCTTCAATGACCTCAAGGGGCAATGTCGCCGGGCCTGCGCTAAAATTGAGAATACGTTCCATTGGTTTTCCTTATATTTAGAGCTCTTCGTTTCTGTAAAAATTGGTTAAGGGATAATCATAATCGGAGAGAAGGGGTATGGCAACCTTTAAGCCCGAGGGTTGAAACAGCAGGAGGAGAAGCTTCGGTGTGTGTGCCATGCCGGGTGATCAGCGTCCCGCCAGGGCTCTTTTAATGAGGCCTTCGACACTGGATGGTGGTTTAGGAGACTTTAGTGCTTTTTCAACCATTTTACGGGCCTGGTCGCTACTGTACCCGAGTGCGGTGAGTGCGGCGACTGCATCGCATAGATGTGCGGTCGCGGGGTCATCTTCTGCCAGCACTCTGCCTGCTGTTGCTTCGAGTGCATCTGCGGAGGTGATCTTGTCGCGCAGCTCTACCGTCATACGCTCAGCCATTTTCTTGCCCACTCCCTGGATTCCGCTTAGGCGTTTAACATCTGCTTCCAGTATGGCTGACTGCAGGTCGTGAACTGTCATGCCGCTGAGAGCGCTCAGCGCCAGCTTGGGGCCAATGCCGTTAACTGAGAGCAACTGGGTGAACATGTTCCGCTCGGCCTTTGTGCCGAAGCCGAAAAGCATATGTATATCTTCGCGGATATGGTCGTGTATGAGCAGGGTACATGGCTCATTGGCCGCCGGAAGGCGGTCATAGCTGCTCAGGGGTATTAAAATTTCATAGCCGACGCCATTCAGGTCGAGTACGACTCGTGTGGGTTGTTTCTCGGCCAGAATCCCCCGGAGAAAAGTGATCATAAAAGAGCTCCTTATTACATCTCTTGATAGTCGTGAAAATAGCGTGAACTACTCCGCATCAAATTGGGTCAGGCATGAGTGACAGAACACCGGTACGTGTATGCAGGTGACAGATTGCGATAGCAAGGGCATCGCCTATATCCTCCTGAGGCAGTTCCGGCAGGTTCAGTATGGTTGCGACCATCTTCCCCACCTGATCTTTGGTTGCGGCACCATATCCGACAACCGCCTGTTTAACACGGCGCGGCTCATGTTCGTATATGCGAAGGCCGTGGGATGCACATGTGGCTATGGCCGCCCCGCGGGCCTGTCCCAGGATTACTGCGGTGCGGCTGTTGCGGTGGGTGAAGATCCCCTCGACCGCGGCGGTGTCGGGCTCGGTTTCTCGAATGATACGGTTAATGGAGTCGTAAATATTAACCAGGCATGCCGAGAGAAGCATCTTGCGTGGGTTCTGGATGCGCTCCTGATACAGGCATGTAAAACGAGAGCCCGTTGCCTCTATTACGCCGATGCCGGTGGAGCGCAGAGATGTGTCGATCCCAAGCACACGGTAGCTTTTGCGTCCGGATTCTGCCATCTGCCTGGAGCCCTTTGCAGTTATGATTATTCGCTATCCCCGGCCGAACAAATTAGTCTGTTCATGCACTTCCGCCAGATCTGAGCAATGCCGCAACCTGATCCGCCGATGGGCGGATCAGGATACTAAAACAATACTGGAGTCTCTCTTAGAGCTCCGCACTGACCTCTTCGATCAGTTCATCGGGAGCATCGAAGTTGGTGTAAACATCCTGAACGTCGTCATTATCCTCAAGCGCAGAGATGAATTTCAGCACTGATCTTAGCTGGCCTGCGTCGGTTAACGGCTGTGTGATAAGCGGAACCATACCTACTTCGGCACTGATGGTGGTGATTTCGGCTTTCTCCAGAGCCTCGGTGACGCCGTTGAATGCCTGTGGCTGCGTCTGGACCTCAAAGTTGTCGCCATCCTGCACAATATCGTCAGCTCCGGCTTCGAGAGCAACTTCCATGAGGAGGTCTTCGTCGACGCTGGATGCGTCTACAAGGATTGTTCCCCTGCGCTCAAAGTTCCTGCTTACAGCTCCCTGACCGGCAAGGCTGGAACCGCTCTTTGTGAAGATGTGACGGACCTCCGCTGCGGCACGGTTTTTATTGTCGGTAAGTACCTTCACAACCAGTCCGACACCACCTGCTGCATATCCTTCGTAGACTATCTCTTCGAAGATGATATCTCCCATGCCGCCAGTACCCTTCTTAATGGCACGGTCGATATTCTCGTTGGGCATATTTACCCCTTTGGCTTTCTGGACCATCGTTCGCAGAGTGGGGTTCATCGACATGTCGCCGCCACCGGCTTTCGCCGCTACCATAATCTCTTTTGCCAGTTTGCTGAAGATCTTGCCGCGTTTGGCATCTGCAGCGCCCTTTTTATGTTTAATTGTCGACCACTTATTATGTCCACTCATTGGCACTCTCCATTTATGCTGAGCTCTCTACGGCAACCGGGATTCAGTTGACTGCTTAATCCAGCATTTTGTTACGTTTTCGTTTCATTCATTCGGGTTGCATTGAGTAACCCAAAAGTCCCTCGGGAGGGGCTTCCTGTAAATCCTGTGTCCATCCATTCTCGAATCCCAATGATTCGAGTTTTTCGGTGACAGTGCGATACTCGTCGACAGTTACGCGTCTGTCCCAGGGGGGCATCTCTGTCGCTTTATGCGCAGGTGTATATTGCGACATAACGCTCAGTGTCAGCTCCGTACCTATATTTTCTGCTATCCATTCGAGATTCGCACATGCTTCATCCGCATGGCCCGGTAGCACCAGTATACGACAGATAACACCTTTTTGTGCTATTCCATCGGCATCTGACTGCAACGGCCCAAGCGTCTGCCAGCAATACTTCAAAGTAGCTCTGGCCGCATTCACATAAGCGGCTGTGCCACAAGCCTCCTTTGCCGTGGCAGGATATGCGTAACGCACATCCACCAAAGCAACATCCAGCAGGCTGGAGTATGCTGCGAGAGTCTCTCTTTTCTCAAAACCACTCGTATTATAGACAATTGGCATCCTTATGCCAGCCTGTTTCACATGAGAAACTGCCTGAGCAATAGTTGGCAGCCACGGGGTGGGGCTTACCAGGTTCCAGTTATGGCAGCCGGATGATGCCAGATCGCGCAGAATCTCTGCCAATTCAGTCACATTGTATTCTGTTCCCGAATGGTTCTGGCTCCAGGGGAAGTTCTGGCAATGGATGCAGGAGAGGGTGCAATGCGAGAAGAAAATGGTACCGGAACCTTTTGTGCCCGAGATCGGGGGTTCCTCTCCATAATGCGGTGCATAGCGGTATATTACGGGGTTGGCCCCGGCACCACAACGGCCCGGGCGGGATGTTTTTCTGTTTGCCCGGCATTGGTGCGGGCATAGTGTGCAGCTTTCAAGTGGATCTGTCATAAATTGCTGTTTGAATACAATGTGCGCCGCCTGTGAGGGCGACGCACTCGGTATCGTTGAATATCTCTGCTTTAGGAATGAAAGATCAGTCGTGATTCTCAACTGCCTGTGCGGCATCAATGACTTTCTGCGCCACGTTGGAGGGAACGACCTCGTAACGGTTGAATTCCATATCGAAGGAGCCCTGACCGGAAGTTATACTGCGCAGCTCGGCTGCATAGCGGAATAGTTCCGACCGGGGTACCTCTGCCTCGATAACCTGCATTCCATCCTCGATGCCCATGCCCATGATTCGTCCGCGTTTGTGATTCAGATCACCATTGATATCGCCCAGATACTGATCTGGAATCATGATCTTCACATTCATTATAGGCTCAAGCAGTACGGCTTTGGCCTTGGTCATAGCGTCACGCATGGCACGTTCACCGGCGATTTTGAAGGCTACCTCTGAAGAGTCAACCGGGTGATGTTTGCCGTCATAAACTGAGATCTTGATGTTCTGTACCGGGTAACCCGCAACAGCACCGCGCAGCTGGCCTGCTACCAGACCCTTTTGTACCGCAGGAATGAAGTTGCTTGGTATTGAGCCTCCGACGGTGTCGTTGCAGAACCATTCGGTTTCTCCGGCGGGCAGTGGTGAGACGCGAAGAAAGACTTCGCCGAACTGCCCGCGACCACCGCTCTGTTTCTTGTGGCGGTAGTGACCGGCACCCTCTGAGGTCACCGTTTCGCGATAGGCAACCTTGGGGGTGGAGAGGTCAACAGATACGTTGCTCTGGCTCTTCATGAGTGAGACTGCTACGTCGATATGAACGTCTCCAAGTCCCTCGAGGATGGTTTCGGAGGTCTCAACATTTCTCTCTACGCGAAGCGTGGGGTCCATGTTTACGAGCTTCTGCAGCGCGGTTCCGATTTTGTCCTCGTCGGCCTGTGTTCTGGCTGTTACAGCAACAAACATGACCGGGTTAGGGAGGTGGATAGGATCAATAACTGTTGTGCTGCCCGGGGAGGCCAGAGTGTCGCCGACACGGGTGTTTTTGAGCTTGGGGATGGCTACAATATCACCTGCGCGGGCAGTCTTTACAGGGCTCTGCTTCTTGCCGTTAACCGACAGCAGCGAGCTCACTTTCTCACGCGTATCACGTGAAACATTGTATACCTCCTCTCCATCGCTCCTGAGTGTGCCGCTGAAGACGCGTACAAAGCTCATTTGGCCAACGAATGGGTCTACGACGTTACGCCATACCAAACCGGTGAAGGGGGCTTCGGGCGATGTGTCTATAACGTTGTCGTCTTTATCATGAATCTCGTGGCGTTCCGGGGATGGGAAGAGACGGCAGATGCCGTTGAGAAGCTCGACTACTCCGATATCCTTTAACGGCATGCATGCGAAAACGGGAACCAGTCCGCCGGAGGCAACGGCAACATCCAGCCCCTCTGCGATCTCTTCAGCAGTGAGTACTTCTCCCTCAAGGTATTTTTCGATAAGAGCTTCATCGGTTTCGGCGGCCATCTCGACCAGTTGCCCCTTTGTCTCTGTAACCGATTCGGCCAGCGATTCGGGAACATCGGTTGCAGCAAGTACGTCGATGACAGCGGAGCAGTCGTCGGTGGGCACCACAACGGGAACGCAGATGCTTCCAAAGCTTTCCTGTATCTGGCTAAGGGTCTTGTTGAAGTCTGTGTTGTCTTTGTCGAGTCCGGTAATCACTATTGCTCTTGCTGCAACACCACGGCGCTGGCAGCATTTCCATGAGCGATGCGATCCAACCTGCAGACCGGAGGATGCATCAACCACGATGACTCCTGTTTCAGCGGCCCGTGCGGCTGCTATGACCTGTCCGAAGAAATCAAGGTAACCCGGTGTGTCACAGAATGTGAGTTCGTGCTTCTTGCCTGCAGATGTTGTGTATTCCCCAAGGAACGTGGACGCGAATACGGAGATTTTACGGTTCTGTTCCTCTTCGGTATAGTCAGAGAGGCTTGTTTCTGCGTCAACGGAGCCCATACGATCGGTTATACCCATCTTTAACAGAATAGCATCTGTAAGGGTGGTTTTACCACTCCCTGTGTGACCCATAAGTGCGAAGTTTCTGACGTCGGCAACGGCGATATCTTTCATTCAGTGAATCCTTCTCTGTTTCTGCTGGGTTACCGGGCATATGAGGCCCGAGTCTGCTATACCACATGACACCACCTACGGCGGCATCCGGGCACCACCTCGGGGGCATTCATATCCAAACCTTTATGTGTCTATGCTATTGATGGGCACAGTCGACACAAGGAGTTAGAGTAAAGCAAAATCTGCGCAGTGATTCAACTGAAACATACATGTTTCGGAAATAAACAATCGTATCGCTTCTGTTGTGGAGGCGTTTATTAGCCTGAATAGCACCAAGGATGTGAAATGTTCGCCCTGCGGGCTAACCTTGTGCAAGCTGCGCCAGCAGCGCGTCGTACTCCCTGGAACGAAGTCTCGCTCCCGGAAGCATGTAGCTCTTGCGATAGCGATATTTGCGTGACATGCCATTCTCTGTACAATACTCTGCGGGCGGTGGTTCTCGGCTAACCCGCATATTTCATGACACTCATGAAATGATCGGGCTAACTGTTTTTTGCGAATTGCCACCGGAGGGGAATAATGGGCCTGAATCTTGATTTAACTCCGAAACAGATTGGTAACCTGGTGCGTATGACACGAGAAGGGCAGGTGGATGCATTTGCCCGCCTGGTCGATACGCATGGACATATTGCCGCAGGGGTGGCCAAACAGCAGCTGCCGCGTGCCTCGGATGTGGATGACGTGGTGCAGGAAGCGTTCATACGTGCATATCGGCGACTTAATTCCCTGCGTTCGCCGGAAAGTTTCACCGGCTGGTTTTTGCGTATTGTGATAAACGTATCCTGTGAATGTCGCAGGCGTGACAAGATAACTCCGATCCCGCTTGAGAACCTGCCCGAGATATCTGTTGTTGAATCACCCGTGGAGGGGGATGTTGATGAACGCGAAAAGGCACTCCTGAGGGCTTTGTCATCGCTTCCATCCAAGTATGCGATTCCCCTCTCTCTCCGATATCTTGAGGCAATGCCTTACAGCGAGATAGCCGAAAGGCTGGGGATAAGTGAGGTAGGTGCCCGCGCACGTGTGCATCGGGCGAGACAGGCCTTGGCAAAACGAGTTGGGAAATGATGTTTTAAGGATTGTGAGCTGAGCCGGGGGAGGGAATGAGATCGCCCCCTTAATTATTTGCGCTTTTGGAAATACGTCTGTTTGGAGATGGAAATATGCCGATATATGAATATAAGTGCCGCAAATGCGGTCATGCGTTTGAGTATCTTCACCGCAGGATGGGAGAAATCGCGCCGGATTGCCTGAAATGTGGGACTCCGAAGCCCGACAAGCTTCTTTCCTCTTTCAGCGCGTCAGTGGCGTCGCCGCTAAAAGCCGCATGTGACGTTTGCCCGACAAGTGGGGGATGTCCGAGTGCGGGGGCGGGTTGTGGCGGCGGATGTAAGGGTTAAACTAATTTACATCAGGGGCCTGGCCCAGCCGCCAAATGCTTTTATAAGCCTTGTCTGGATGGCTTTGGTTGTCCCATCGACCTCGGGGAACTGACCAACATCGCGGTAGTTTCTGTAGAAATCAGGATGCCTTGGGGGCAGTGGTTCCATCCCCTTCCTAAGGGCGAAAACACTTGTGTAGCGATAAGGCCATATGTCAAATATCGGCAGAGCGTTGGAGATTGCTCCTATAAATCCACTCATACGTGAGATCAAACCTTCACGTTCTCTTTTCTTGGCAACGGTCCAGCTGTTTCCGGGCGCTATATCCTTTCTGATGGCGTCGGCGACACGGGTGGCGAATGCTTCATCAAAGATGACGATCCCGCACTCCGTATTCAGGTTCTTTGAGCGGGGATCGAAGTTGTGAGACCCGATTAAGGCTACCTTGTCGTCAATGACTATAGTTTTTGCATGTATCGAGAGGCTCGGCTGCTTGCCTTTCAGTGGTGCACGGTTGCCACCTTCTTC
>CAZAKU010000198.1:0-5423 GCA_964485765.1 uncultured Lentisphaerales bacterium | reverse complement strand
AGTCTATAATCTATAAACAACCTATTATCGGTATCTTGCATTCTACTCATTCTCAAACCGACATCTTCGCTGCCGTCGGAAAGCAGCAACGCGATATCATCGAAGCTCAATGCACCTGCATGACGGGAATGAGCGGCATATGCAACATCAAACTTACTTAACAGATCATAGATGCCACGCGTCTGCGTCAAAGCACGCCCGAGCTCAACAGCCATTACATGTGACACAAGCTGGCGTAACCGCTCCGCTACACCCACAGGACAGTTCCACTTCTGACGACTGTACGAAATTTCACAGTCACCACTCCCCTCCCCGATTGCCATGAGGGCGGAGAAGAGACTCTTCTTTTCAATTGCACTGTCCCAGGCAGATGAATCGGAGTAAGAGCCAAGAAACGTGATAATCTCTGACAAAGCATCCCGCATACGAGGGGGTATATCCGCGCTGTCCAAATCATCACAGAGTTTATCAGCAATATCGGCTGTATTAGATAGTTTCTGCCATACCAGACCGTGCTGCCAAATACTCTTTTCGCTGCCCCATTCCTCCCCCTTAGGGAACAGCCGGTAAACAGGAAGCATCTTACGTACAAAATCATCAATACTACGTATAAGAGATTTCTCAGCAGTACCGAAAGTGGCCTGCTTAAAGGATTCCAGAAACTCACGTTGCGCTTCGGGACGCACTACTGCGGGATCAAACAAACCGGCAAAGATTTCCTGTCTAACCGCACGCCCTTCGGCGCCATCCGAATCCATGAGGTCGAACCCCGGAGATACGCCAAGCTCAAGAGGAAACGCCCTTACAACACCCACAAGAAAACTGTCCAGTGTACCTATCGCCAGACGATTCAGACGCAAAAGAAAAAGGCGAAGCAGTTGACGGTATTCCCGGCACGAAAGGCTCTGCCCTATATTCACAGAGGCCTCTGCTGCGCCGGCATCATCCGTTGCTGCCCGAGAGAGATAGTCGACAATAGAGTCAAATATTTCTCCAGCAGCTTTGCGTGAAAAAGTAAGTGCACAGATTCGCTCCGGGGGAACACCGCCGCTTAACAGGCGAAGATACCTGTGTGCCAAACGAAACGTTTTGCCGGACCCCGCAGACGCTGAGATAGCCTGATGCCTTACTCCTGCAACGATCCCGGAATCTCCATCGCGCTTTGCGGCGACATCTCTTGGCAAATCACTCATCATGCCCCTCCCCACATAGAGGTTCATAGTGCAGACACGATGATGGGTCGCCCGGCAGCAGGTAACGGAAATCATCATATTCGGGGTTCATTTTTAGAGGTGGCCAGAAACGGCGCTGTTGTATGCCTGCAATAACACCATCAACACATTTTACAGCAGATGCGTGATGGAGATCGCTATACGATTCCCACACCTTAACCCCCAGATCTGCCAGTGCAGCTGTGACGGCAAAATAACCCAGCTCAGCATCGCCTGCCCCTTCGACTCCGGCAGCAGTAAGCATAAGCCGGTACAAAGGTAACTGAAGATCTGCCCACCGCTTAACGCGAGTTCTACCGGATCGGTCGACTCCCTCGAAAACGGTGTATTCAGGCAGAAGCGGGTCAACAGGGACTAGATGTTTATCAGATGGATTCCATGCCTTATCTGTTGTCTTGTAGTCCAACACACGTAATCGGCCGCTTTCACGATGTCGGTCAATTCTATCTATACGGCCGACAACAGTCATCTGGCCGCGCACCATTTCATAGCGCTTCTCCACATTCAGAATATCCCAGCCATCTCTATAAAGTTGAACCTGTTCACATGCCAGTCTGCGTAGCCGCTGTTCGGCGCTGTCACGACTGACAATAACTGTCATAGGCGGACGCGAACCAAATGAATTGCGCATCATACGGTCCAACTCTGCAGTCAAAGTATTGCCTAACGTATCCGCATCATCCGACGCCCATAACGCACGATCGCTGCCCATGAAGTCCAGAATATCATGTACCAGCGTGCCGTATACCCTCGCATCCGGCTCAGTTTGATCATCGTTCAAAGGCTCCATCCCCAGAATCCGCCTGAGGTAAAAGCGGAAAGGACAGCGCAGATACTGGCCAAAATCGGTTACAGAGAGTTTTTTCAGTACCGGCCCGGAGTGCGGGGCATCAGGAGTCTGGCTAGTATCCTCAACGCGGGCAGGGTCCAGCTTGAACGAAATCGAAACCGGGCTGGTATTTCCAGCAGAAGAGATTTCGCCAAAGAGTAATCTGGCTCGAGATACCAGGATCTCATCAGGACAGCGAAACAGAAGACGCGATGATTTTAAAAGGTCACCCGATTCGCTGCGTTTCCCGCATACCAGAACCAGGGCGCCATCCCGGCGTCGCTGCTCAGCCAGACATGTAAGCAGGTGTGCATCTCTGGCCAATCTCATTCGATCATCGCGCAGTCCGAGTTCATGGCGAAGACTGTCGGGCAGAAACAGGTCACTAAGGCATCCGTCGGGCACTGCGCCTTCATTCATGCCACTTACAATCATATGGGGGGCATCATTCCAGGAAAGCTCCAGCCACCCTTCAAGGTCTACCCACTCATCGCCTCTCTCACAATGATATGCGGCGTCCTGCATCCTGGCACGAAGCAGGGAAATTGTATCCGCAGGAATGCTCATGCGTTCCTGCAGCCGTTCCACCTCACGCAGAACAGAGTCCAGTGATTCAGCGGCGGCAATGAACTCCGAATCGCGGTCGCATACCGGCTGCAGTGATCTTCCGCCATATACCTCCTGCAGAAAAGACCTTACAACCAACGGGACGCTTTCACACGACAAACGCTTAATCCACGACTCAACCCAACTAAGGACCTCTCCCAACAGAGAAAAGTTCAGGTACTTGCTGTCGCTGCCACTGGGGTTACCAACAAACCGCGCAGAGATATCCTTCAGTCGCAATGGCAGATACCTGTTTTGAAACTGGTCTAATTGCGTTAACAAGGCCTCTGCTCTAGATGATGAAACTGGTTTCTCTGCGCTCAGAAAATCAGGATGACGCAACAGGGCAGCAAGGGCTCTGTATGTACCGGTCTCGTACAATTCCAACAGTGCTATGGTCAACCTGCAGGCAACATGATCACGCAGTAGAAGATCCTGCGGGTCAAAGCTGCTGACACCTATTCCCAGAAGGGCATCACGCAAGCTGGAGACCACACTTCTGTCAGGAACCCCTATGGCGCACTCCCCCGCACCCCAGCGCGCAGAGCTGGCGGAGAGCACATCACGGCACTCAGACGCTTGCGCGCCGGGATCAGCAGACAACACGATTCTGGTGCTTTCCCCCTCCAGCGGTATCGGACGAGACTCCCATAATGACGGAATCGGGCGCCCCCATGAATCGAATAGGTCAGCCAGAGACGGAGGCGCCTGTACAAGGATCTCTACATCATGCGTTTCAGCAAGCGCCTCCAGAGCACGAACGGTCAGCAAAGAGGGGTCCGACACCGCCGCGACAACTATCCTGCGTACCTCGTCTGGCACAATCGGTTTTACAGCAAGACTTATCCTGCATTGCTGAAGATCATCCAGCCCACCCGCACTAAGCAGCTCCAGATACCTCTGCTCAAGTGCCGCCATCTCCCTCCAACGATCAGGTTCCGACAATTTTCCGGCACCTAACAGAGCAACATCGGCTATACCAAATCCGCCGTCGGCCAATGCACCCCGCAGCTGCATCAGCTGCTTAGCCGTCCTTATACACCAACCGGTGTCGCGTATCTCGGGAATTGCCGGCAGAAAACTGCGAACCGAGTCAGCATCTGCATCCCGTAGGACTGAAATCCAGACAGACAACTGTTCAGCTCCATTTGCAACGGTAGCCGGAACATTATCAACGGATGATATCTGCGTAGGAGGGACAACCTGTGGTGACAAAAGTGCTGCGCCTTCGGCATCGGCCCGCAAAGTCATAGCATCGCGTAAACGTCGTCCGGCCTGACGCGTCGGAACCACAACAAGCAGATGCTGCAGTTCAACTGCCGGAGGAGTTATAACAGGCATAACGTATTCCGCAACAACCTGCGAAATAGGTTTATCCCACCCGACAAAGACTCTCCTGCATCCCACCTATACGCTCCTATATATTTACGCAGGTATAGCTTACTGCGTCTATCTCTTCAGCTATATTGCGCATGTCATCGTCGCTTACGGGATCACTCACTTTGAGAATAGCCAGAGAGCGATTGGTCTTACGGTCGTGGGGGTTGCGCATATCCTCAATATTAACACCCGCATCGGCCAGGTGCCTACTAATAGCGGCAATAACACCGGGACGGTCATTATAAATAAAGAATAGTGTCGGTCCGGTCGGCTCAAAATAGAGTCGATCAAACTCATCTATTCGTGCAACCATAAGAATGCCCTCTGCTATCGTGCCACGCACACTGACGCGACGCAGGCGACCTTCCCCCTGTTCTGATATCAGGTCAAGAGTGATTGAGTTTTCGAATCCCTTTTTACAATCAGCATCCCTGTTACCATACTCGATCCCCATCTCCTTCAAATACGAAAGAGCGGCAGCATGATCAAGGGTCCGGTCAAAATCGCTCCAGACTCCGGCGACCACTGGAACCAGCAACCATGGAGCGAATGGCTCAAGCTGGCCATAAAAACTTGTCTCAATCAGCTTCAGAGGCTGGCTTGTACCTCCCAGCTGACGGCAAAGCCTGGCAAGAGCATAGGAGAGTTCACAATACTGCTCATCAAGCCCCTCAGGTATATCGCGATTGACGATAAAGCTGGTGACGCCCTTATCATCAAGATCAATAATCTGCTGTGCCGCCCGGCGCGCAGCGTTCTCATTTGCCTCAACGGTACTGGCACCGAGATGAGGCAGCATGATGTCTGCAATATCAGCGACGCTTTTCTCTCCGGCTTCATCCTTCGGGTAAACGTCATTAAGCAGCCGCAAGCCCTTCTCGTTCTTGACAGCCCTGAAAGCGTCTTCGTCCAGAATCCCGGCACGGGCGCAGTTTATGATAGTGGCCCCCTGCTTCACTTTTTCGAGCAACCCTCCGCCCACAAGCCCTTTAGTCTCTTCATTCTCCGGGATATGCAAAGTAATGTAATCGGATTCAGCAAACAACTCCTCAAGAGAAACGGTTTCGACACCTATATCTCTGGCGCGATCGTTACTTATCAGAGGGTCATACCCCAACATACGGCAATCAAAGCCGTAGAGACGCTTTGCCACCAGCCTACCGATATTACCAAGGCCAACAATTCCGACACTTTTACCTGCCAGCTCACGCCCCATAAATGACTTTTTCTCCCATTTACCTGAGCGGATGGAGGCATCTGCGTCAATCAGGTGGCGCGCATCAGCCAGCATAAGAGCCACCACCTCCTCTGCAACTGCATTTGCGTTCGCACCCGGGGTGTTCATGACATCCACACCGCGGCGGCGTGCATAACGG
>CAZAKU010000197.1:0-3927 GCA_964485765.1 uncultured Lentisphaerales bacterium | reverse complement strand
GGGTTCGAGATGTTTCCGACGGTCGAGAGTGACTATGCCTTCGGGTCTGTGGTGATGCCGTATGGCAGCCCGGTTGAGAAGACAGATGCGGTTGTACGGCGTATGCTTTCTACAGCTCAGGAAGCAGCCGAAGAGCTGGGGCAACCCGATTATATTGAGGGCTCTTTGGCGGATGTCGGGCGTCGGGGGGGGCATACTGCCGATGTGCGTGTATATATGCCCGACGCTGATGAGCGTGACAGGCTTGGAATCTCGACGGTGGACTTTGTGGATGCCTGGCGCAAGCAGTGCGGAACGGTCCCCGGCGCAAAGTTTTTGCGCTTCCAGGCTGATCGCGGAGGCCCGGGGGGAGGTCCCTCCCTGACCATCGAGCTACGGCACGATAATGTAAAAACGCTTGAGTCGGCAGCTGCGGATCTGGCACTGATACTAAGTGATTTTGAGAAGGTCAGGGATATAGATGATGGCGTGCAGCGCGGGAAGACGCAGCTCGATTTCAAGGTGACGCCTGCGGGAGAGAGCCTTGGATTGACCGCCCGCTCGATTGCATCTCAGGTGCGCGATATGTATAGAGGGGCAGAGGTGCTGCGCCAGCAGCGCGGGCGTGACGAGGTGCGTGTCCGAGTCCGGTTCCCTGAGTCTGCCCGTAAGACGGAGTTTGATCTTTCGCAACGAATTCTGCGAACAGCTCAGGGTGGAGAAATCCCGCTGGGTGAAGCCGCTACCTGGACGCGGGGCAGGGCGTATACATCTATATCACGGCGAAACGGACAGCGCACAGCCACTGTAACGGCCCATGTGCGCCCGAAATCAGAGACCGGCCAGGTGACGGAGTCGCTGAACAACGAGACTATGCCGGCTCTGCTGGCTCGCTACCCGGGGCTGAGTTTCAGCTACGAAGGGCGCAGTGCCGATAATCGCAAGAGTGCGGGACACCTGGCTATTACTATCCCGCTGGTGTTACTGGCAATTTACGGGCTGTTGGCGGTTCCCTTTAAGAGCTACATTCAGCCATTGATCATTATGGTGAGTATTCCATTCGGCGTAGTGGGGGCTACGCTTGGGCATATGATTATGGGGTATAAGGCGAGCATGATAGGTATGATAGGGGTCGTTGCTCTATCCGGCGTGGTGGTGAACGATGCCCTGGTGCTGATAGATTTTGCCAATCGCCGCCGCCGGGACCATGCCAGTGCACATGATGCGGTTGTCGCCGCCGGGGTGCAGCGTTTCAGGCCTATTATGCTGACAACCCTGACTACCTTTGGCGGCTTGCTGCCGATGATTTTTGAGACATCCCGTCAGGCACGTTTCCTTATCCCCATGGCCCTGTCGCTGGGTTACGGGCTTCTTTTTGCAACTATGATTACGCTGCTTCTGGTTCCTTCACTCTATATGGTTGTGGAGGACATCAGGGGCGGGGGGCGTAATGACCGGCACGATGAGTGACCGAGATCGCGGTGCTTTCTGCTTTTGTCAGGCCTGATAATATTGTATTATGTCGCTCCTACTTTTTTTGAGGGTGAAAAGATGCCTTTCCGGCGCCGATAGCCGTGAGATACATCGATTTTATGCCTCACGACACGCAGACGGGCGAGAGGAGTGCTTTCGTGACTTCCAATGATGATTATGTGCTTGAGATTTTGCAGGAAAATGAGCTTATCGGGCCTGAGCAGGTGCAGCAGGCAGAGGGGCTGTTAAAGCAGGGCAATGAGTCTACTCTTGACTTGTTGATCCACAGTGGCGTTATTTCCGAGGGGGAGATCCTCGAAGCAATCGCCTCGCAATTCGGCATGGATGTTGTGGATCTTGATACTGTCAAGATCACAGAGGAGCTTATCAGTAAGGTTAAGCCTGAGACAGCCCGCCGGTATAAAGTGGTGCCTGTCCATTTCTCAGCTGACACACTGACCGTTGCATTAAGTGACCCTTTAGATTTCGATACACTTGACAGTCTTCGATACGTATTGAAGTGCAATGTCGAGGGCGTGATTGCATCGCCGGCACAGATAAAGATTGCTCTTGATAAGGCGTATCCCAACGAATCAAGCATGGAAGCAATGCTGGGGATGCTTGAAGAGGGCTCTGTTGATGTCGCCTCTGTAGGGGAAAATGAGCTCGACGACGAGTCGGATGGTGATTCAGACGCACCGATAATCAAACTTGTCAGTCTTATTATCCTTGAGGCATTCAGGCATCGTGCGTCGGATATTCATCTCGAGCCGATGGAAAAATCCTTCAAGGTTCGCTACCGTATTGATGGTGTGCTGCACGAGGTGGAAAGTCCGCCTAGACGTTTGCAGGCGGCGATCATCAGCCGTGTGAAGATTATGGCGTTGATGAAGATCGCGGAGAAACGAATCCCTCAGGATGGCCGTATTCAGGTGAGAGTGAAAGGGCGATCACTTGACCTGCGTGTAAGTTCTGTACCTACCAATCACGGCGAGAGCATCGTGATGCGTATTCTCGATAAATCGAACCTCTCCCTTGGATTGCCGCAGCTCGGGTTCATGTCGGATGACCAGACGACATTCGAGCGCCTTATTACTATGCCGGATGGGGTGATCCTTGTTACCGGACCTACCGGTTCCGGTAAAACCACTACGCTATATGCCTGTCTTGGTCAGATAAACACATCTGACAGGAAGATTATTACAGTTGAGAACCCGGTTGAATACCAGATGTCAGGGGTTAATCAGGTTCAGGTTAATGAAGATGTGGGCCTCACATTTTCCGCTGCCCTGAGGTCTATTCTGCGTCAGGCCCCCAACATCATCATGATCGGTGAGATTCGGGATATTGAAACCGCTAATATCGCAACAGAAGCAGCACTTACGGGTCACCTTGTTTTCAGTACGCTGCAT
Organism: uncultured Lentisphaerales bacterium; assembly: GCA_964485765.1. Taxonomy (GTDB): domain Bacteria; phylum Verrucomicrobiota; class Kiritimatiellia; order RFP12; family CAZAKU01; genus CAZAKU01. Next base: position 1,063 of record CAZAKU010000197.1, on the reverse strand, counting down.
ACCAATGATGCTCCCAGTGCGGTCACACGTCTGTTGGATATCGGTGTCAAACCATTCCTGGTGGCATCCTCCCTCAGGGCAGCTATTGCACAGCGACTCGTGCGATGCATCTGCCCCGACTGCAAGGAGGAGTATGAGCCTGATGAGAAGGAGCTGCGGGCACTTGGTTCTCTTGGCCGCGATCTGGGTGCAGCAAAATTGTACCGCGGCAGCGGTTGTCAGAAATGTTCCATCACCGGCTACAGCGGCCGGAAGGGAATATTTGAAATGTTTCAGGTCGATGATGAAATACAGCGTATGATTTTTGAAAGTAAAACCTCGAGCGAGCTCCGTAAACGCGTCAGAGAGATGGGTATGCGGACGCTACGTGAAGATGGCTGGCGAAAGGTCACCTCCGGTATGACGACTATTGAAGAGGTCTTACGCGTTACGATGGGAGATGCTGAATAATGAATGATGAATCAAATGAGCAAGTTGAGATGACAGAGCTCCTGCAGCTCGCCGTTGAAGAAGAGGCCTCGGATCTTCATATTTCTGTGAATTCTCCGCCTGTGCTCAGAATCCACGGGTCGTTGACTCCGCTTGATGTTCCTGTTCTGACGCCTGATGATACAGAGCGTTTGATGAAAAGTATCACTTCGCCGGAGCATCAACAGCAGGTGCGTGAGAACGGCGGCACTGATTTTGGCTTCGGCTATGGCGATGTGTCACGTTTTCGTGTAAGTGTTTTTAAGGCCAAGGGGAATATCGGCGTCGTTCTGCGCCAGATTCCTAACTCGCTTCTCACTCTTGATCAGATCGGATTGCCTGAACAGGTTCGCGACCTGCTGTTTCGTCCGCGCGGATTGGTTCTTGTTACAGGCCCGACCGGTTCCGGTAAAACCACTACCCTTGCGAGTATGCTCAATGTGATTAATGAGCAGCGTGACTGTCATATTATTACGGTCGAGGATCCGATCGAATATTATCATCCACATAAGCAGTCGCTGGTGACCCAGCGAGAACTTGGTGTTGATGTCCCTTCGTTCGGGGAGGCCCTGCGACGGGCTCTGCGACAAGACCC
>CAZAKU010000196.1:0-3439 GCA_964485765.1 uncultured Lentisphaerales bacterium | reverse complement strand
GAGCCGGTGAGTGTAGATGAAGCGTTCATGGATGTCTCCGGGGCGACCTCTATCTTCGGCGCTCCCACAGAGATAGCACATAAGATACGTGCGAAGGTTAAGGAGCAAACCGGCCTGACGGTCTCAATCGGGGTCGCACCTAACAAGTTTCTGGCAAAACTTGCCAGTGACATGGATAAACCTGACGGGATTACAGTCACCCCCTACGAGCAGGATGAGATCACAGCTTTCCTGGCCCCTTTATCCGTTGCAAGAATATGGGGTGTGGGACGTGTAATGCGCGAAACACTGAATCGCGGCGGTATTCAAACCATAGAACAGCTCCAGGACACATCCCTGAAAACGCTTGAGAGCATCGTGGGGCGAAACAGCGCCCGCCACCTCAAAAGTCTGGCATTCGGACAGGATGAACGTGAAATAAGCATCGGTACGCCTGAGAAGAGCATCTCAAAAGAGCATACATTCAACAACGACTGCTGCGATCCATACAAACTGGAGCAGACACTCTTCGACCTGGCAGAAGATGTCGGCAGACGCACACGCTCCAACAACTGGTACGCCTCTGTCTGCCGCCTGAAACTGCGCTGGAGCAATTTTCAGACAATCACCCGCCAGCGCCGCTTTACAATCCCGGCCTGCGACGATTTTACCTTGCGCGAATACGCATCGAGGCTGCTGGTTAAAGAGCCGCTGATACAACCGGTACGCCTGATCGGTTTCGGCGTGAGTGATCTCTCCTATTCACGCGAGGAGCAGCTCAGCCTTTTTACCGACGCCAATGAGCGCCGCCAACGGGAGTCGCTTAGCGCTACTGTGGACCGCATACGCAAAAGATACGGTAAATCTGTCATTCATCGAGGGGCAAAGTAGCAAAGGCCAACTGCATACACAAAAACGCACCTATGGGGGCAATTTGTGTTTTTCAGGTGCACCTACAGGGCGCAACCCCGACAGAGCGCGGAAAACAACAATTTCACCCGCATTACGTCCAAACTGCTAGACAGCACATTTGTGAGTAGTCTGTTGCGAACGCGTATAGCACTGATATTACAGCCCGAATCGCCACCCAGGCTGCAATTGTGCAGTATGTCTATACCGGCTGCAACGGCGTTTTATCACTTTGAACCGTACTTTCAGCACTATCCACGTCCTCGCGACGATTACTAGTGAAATATGGACAGCACACCAATTGGCATAACCTTTGCTATACTAATAAAGAACTACACACTATCGAGAACAAAGTGGACCGTTTTCAGCAAGAAAGATCATAATTATGCGTAATCATATTACAAAGGCCTTAATCTTCATTCTCCTGCTTGCGTCACAACGCTGGGCTCTCTCCGATGCCCCAATCGCTGTGCGTGAGACAGTAGAAAATCCGGGCGCAAACGTCTATATCCCGTCACTCCCTAACGATAAGGGTGTTCGCACCCTTATTCTCAGCGACGGAACTGATATCATCACCATAAAGGCCGGGTTAAACGGGACCACTCTGGAAATCAAGTCAGACAAACAAACAAAGGGGCACCTGCTTACCACTGCAAGAACCTATCCTGCCCCGAAGCTGACAGATGCCGAGAGTGAGCTCACTCTACGTATCCGACCGGGAAGATGGTCTCTTTTTGTTGCAGACACCGTCGTAGCTCACTTCACCCCCTCCCTGACGACCCCATTCAAGGTTTATCAGCCAGAGGATGAAATCCCTGAATCATCGGATGCGATGCTGCAGAAGGTTGAACCGTTCCGTTTTAACGACAACTTTCTGGTACCGGAGGACGCGGAAAACAAACTGGGAGAGTGGGATATTGTAAATGGGGAGTGGAAGCTGCACTCTGTACTTGAGCATGCAACTATCGACGGCAAGAAAATGGTAAGAGCCGGCAAGATGCCCGAACTTGACAGGAGCCCCAATTTCTACAGCCTTGAGGCACGCGGCACTAACGCTTTGATCCTCGCCGGCCATGATTTTTACGAACATTACACTATCGAAGCAACCCTCTGCGACAGCGGATCATCACACGCAGGACTAGTGATGCTCGCAAATGATTCCGGCAGATTCCTGGCCTTCACCGTTACAAGAGATGAAAAAACAGACGGCATGATCGCATCCCTGTGGCGCACCGCTGATGGTGGCATCGATTCTCGGCAACTGCTTTCAGCAGTCGAGGTCGAAACTCTTGCCGGGCAATGGATGAAGCTGAGTGCAACCCTTTTCGACGACACTGTTATCTGCAAAATCGACGGCACCGAGGTCATCAGGGAAGAGATCCTCGACCTTCCTGCATGCGGACGGTTCGGCTTATACGCACACGACCTCACAGGTGTGCGCTTCGATGATGTCGTGGCACACACACATCAAGCACTTCTCCTCGAAACTCCTGCAAAACTGCAGCGCAGCCTAGTCGCAAAACAGGGAAACTGGAAATTTACCGATAACACCGTAAAAGATGCGGCAGATAAATACTACATTTCCGCCGGTGCAGACGGCACACCCCAATGGCTCATATTAGGCTCCGAGCATCATAACCCCCATGCAATCGACGCAACCTTCGTTACCCGAAGCAGACCGTCAACCGTCGGACTCGTCGCCGCCTGGAGAGGCAACAACAATCCATTCTTCCGCTTCACGGCCACGCAAAAAGGCGATAACCGTATCTATCAGCTGGCGCAGGTGACAACAAACTCTGCTGCCATCCTGGACGAGTGCGTTTTAAGCATCCCCCCTTCAGAAGCAACCAAACTGCTCTGTGACACTACCGATAACGAGTTCGTCCGCTGCTATGCCGACGGGAAGCTGGTGCTGATACACCCGCTTAAGATAAAAGCCATGGGTGCTTCCGGGCTCTATGTATCATCAACCACCCCCCTGAACATTAAACCCCCGACCTACACTGACGCCATAAAGCGCTACCACAACCTTTTCGAGAAGAATCGTTTTTTCGCGGCTGACCCCTTCATGCGCCACTGGTCTTCTCCTGAAGGGCAATGGATTACACTCCCCGATGGCCGCACCTGGTATAAGGGGGACTTCTACGGACGGCTCGCTGCACTTATGCCAGTTGTTGAACCGTCGGAACTGCATCTGGGCATCGATGAGGCAAAGACAAACGGAAACTGCATAATATCCGTTGAAGGTGGCTGGCTCCAGGCAAGCATTAATTCTGAATCTAAAACCAACATCGTCTACCGTGCGCCGGTAACATCTCTTTCCGAGCACGCCTTTAACGAAAAGACAAAAGCACGCTCATACGAAGTGCACGCCGAGGACTACTGCATCTGGCTGACCACCGGAGAGAAGCTCCTGCACACCATTCATCTGAAGAAACCGCTGAACGGCACGCGACTGCGCGTTCACGGACTCTCTAACGCTCAACTGGCCCTAAGCCGCATCGACCGCTATCAGGTACTCGACTGCCTCTTCACCGAAAGCCCATCAAAC
>CAZAKU010000195.1:0-3556 GCA_964485765.1 uncultured Lentisphaerales bacterium | reverse complement strand
GTTTATGAGTATCCTCTTCATTGTTGTAATCCTTGCGGTGCCGATCATACAGCATGGAATAGGTCTGAAGCAGCAGCGTGCGTCCGGTCGAAGTGACGCCCTATCATTTTACAGCGAGTTCAAGGGGACACCCTCCGACATCTCCCGCGCAATGCAGAAGGCCGATACTCCCTTCAATAAGATTCTTGCTGCTAACAGTGCCCTGCTCAAGCGCATGCAGAGCTATCAGTCACGCCTCGATGACACCTGTTTCCTCACCATGCATACCCGCGCTCCGGTACAATCTCTGCTGCTGCGCCTGGGTACAGGGAATGAGAAGGTGTGTATAGGTCGCGAAGGGTGGCTCTTCTATGAGCCAGGTGTAAGCTCTCTCACCGGTCCTGCATTTCTTGATCCGTATCAGCTTACCCGCCGCTCCCGCAGCAGCTCCGGTTCGTTGGTCGCACTGCAGCCAAATCCGGTTACAGCCATACTCGATTTCAGAGATCAGCTTCAGCGGCTCGGTATCGAACTGATGCTTCTTCCGGCACCTTCAAAAGCTTCGATTCATCCTGAGAAACTGAGTGGTCGCATCTCCGGTACTACGACCGCGCTGCATAACCCTTCATATGCAGAGTTCGTCGAAGCGATGAAGAGCCGTGGAATCGCAGTGCTGGATCCGGGCCCGTTGATGCTTAAGATGGCGGAGTCCACCGGAGAGATGCAGTATCTCGCCACTGACACTCACTGGACTCCCGATGCTATGCAGAATACAGCCCGGGCTCTGGCCATGATGATTGAGCGCGACTGTGCCGAACTGCTGGCTGAAAGCGATGTTGTTGTTAACTCCCGCACCCCTGTAACTGTCACCAACAGTGGTGACATTGCGGCTATGCTGGCGCTTCCTGAGGGCGATACCGCATACCGGCCCGAAGTCGTAACCATTCAGCAGGTCCGCGATCGTGGTAACGACCTCTGGCAGCCCGCTGCGGAATCCCCGGTATTGCTTCTGGGCGACAGCTTTGCCAACATCTACTCTGTTGAGGCAATGGGCTGGGGCGAGTCTGCCGGATTCGCCGCTCAACTCAGTACAGAGCTGCGTATCCCGGTCTCGCAGATCAGCCGAAACGACGCTGGCGCATGGGCTACCCGCAGTATGCTGGCCCAGGAGCTGGCGCGTGGGAGGAATCCGCTGCAGGGGGTCAAGCTGGTGGTCTGGGAGTTTGCTGAGCGCGAGCTGGCAAAGGGCGACTGGCGTATTATCGAGCTTCCCGCGGCTTCAACAAACGTCTCGCGCAGAGCTAATACAAAACATGTATGGCACAATATCAGTGGCACCGTTTCAGCTGTTTCAGATCCGCCCGACCCCAATGCCGCCTACCGCGACTACATCATGCAGGTGCACCTGACTGATATCAGCAGTGGCGGGGACGCCGATGCCACGGTGCCGGAGAGTTGTGTGATTAACTTCTTTGGAATGCGCCACCGCAAGATACTGCCCATATCCCGCTGCCGTAACGGCGATAAACTCCCCCTTAAGATAATATCCTACAGCACGGTTGAATCGCGCTATAAGCCCCTTAAGTCCGGTGAGCTTGAAGATCCGATGCTTCTGCTCGAAAACGACCTCTATTGGGCGATTCCGGTCGCTCCTGCTGCTGGCGAATAATACGCCGACTTATCAGCGAGGAGTGTGCAATGCTGCCGTTACAGCCGCTCTATTCCGTTACAGTCTGAACGTGCGCGGGCTCTTCATTGCCTACGGCTGCACCGTGTGAGTCCTCTGTGTCGTGCGACCCGTTCTTCAGAAAGATGAAGATGGCCGCTATAAACAGTAGCGACAAAACAATGATCCTGAGTGGTTTTTGCGGCATCTTATCCGTTAGATGAGCACCGAAGTAGCCGCCAACCATAACCGCGGGGGAGAAAATCACAAAAACCATCCAGTTAATATGGCCGTGAGATACATGGGCAACAGAGGCTGCTATCAGCGAAAATATAGCTATGCAGCTCGTTGTGCCGATAGCAAGTCTTTCAGGCATTTTGAGGCACAGCATCAGAGCGATAACAGTAAGCGATCCTGAAATGCTTGTGGCGCCGATAAAAAACCCGAGAAAAAGCCCCAGGACTATGCTTGAAATATTGCTTTTTTTGTTGTTCTTAAATTCTGCTTCATCCTTCTTGGTGCAGATGAAAAATTTATACGTCAGGGTTATGATGGAGAGGATAATCACGGCGCCTATGATATATGTCAGGTTCACATATTCATTGAGCGATTCCTTGTACTGTGCAGATATGAAAGACATCGGGACAGCAGTAACCGAGAACCATATTACTGTTGGCAAATTAACGTTACTATTCTTGTAATGTTTTGCCACACTCGAAAGCATCATCAATACGCCGGCAAGTCCAATGGTTCCGACCGCTTCAAACTTGTTTACACCGAGAAGGAACAACCCCGGAGTGCCAATAAGCCCGTTTCCAATGGACGTCATCCCTACGACGCCGCCAAGCAATACCCCAAAAATCAAAATTACTATATAAAACATCGTCGTTTGCCTCTTTGTGCCTACCCTACAAAAAATGACCCATAATCATACAGATTCATGCATATGTCTTATCAGTGCTTGTGGGCTTCAACGTAAGCACGAAGGACCGCATTGATCTTCGTCTGATATTGCTTCTCTTCGTGCTTGAACCAGTCCAGTACATCTGGATCAAGGCGAAGCGACACGGCCTTCTTCTTCTTTGGCATACGAACCCGAACCCGAGAGAAGAATTCCTTGTCCAACTCTGGGACATCTGAAAAATCGATGTCCGAGTCAGGCGTCGCTTTCAACCTGTTCCAATCAGTGCGTGATTCTATTATGGTATTCTTTGCTTTCATGACGTGTCGCCTTGCGGGCCGAGATGATTCGGATCGTCTCCTCGTCTTCCCACTAGAGATAGACGGTTACGGCCACAATTGTCTTCAACAAACCGATGCCGATCCATCGGTCCTCACCATAGTCCCGGCGAGTGTCGAGTTGGGTAAGCATGGGATGATTGAACATCTCGACAACATCCCGGAAATCAATTCCATGTTTCCGGACGTTCTCGTCATTCTTGCTGTCATCCCACAAAAACTTCATAATCAGAGTGTATATACATTATGTAGATACGTCCAGCTCCATCGTCGTGCTCTTGCCCCGTTTGTTTGCGACAGAGTCGCAAACATCACGGTGGCTGGCGGTTCGTTTTTCCAAGAAATGGCGTCAACAATCACGCACTTGTCACGGCGTAGAAAGCGTGAACCGCTCTAGTACTCTCAGTCGACTAAGTGTTCGATTCCTACACTTCGTCGCAAAACACTTAGTCGGTTGCCCTTAGTCCTACACTTCGTCGCAAAACACTTCGTCGGCTACACTTCGTCCCACACTTCGTCGGCCACACTTCGTCCCACACTTCGTCGGCTACACTTCGTCCCACACTTCGTCGGCTACACTTCGTCCCACACTTCGTCGGTTACACTTCGCCGCTTACCCTTCGTCGGCTACACTTCCTCGCAAACTACTCAGACCCACAAACACCCTGAAAA
>CAZAKU010000194.1:0-8845 GCA_964485765.1 uncultured Lentisphaerales bacterium | reverse complement strand
TCCATACAGAGCCCCATTTTACGACTGAGAGCATAATCAGCACAGAACTCAGCAGAACCCACTACATACGCCTCAGAGCCTATACCGAAAAGTTTACTTTCAATAAAATCAACACACTTGGTTTTATCAACTGAGTCATCGGCCATTATCTCATCATAGGATGCTGCCATACGCGCACGCGGACCGAAACGGTCGGCAGGAATATCCTTTGATCCATCAGGTGTCCACCAGTTCACATAACAGGGAGAGCCCTGCGCCTCCGCCATCGCTTCGGCGATCTTCCGGCAGGCCTTACCATGCTGTACCCAAAATGCGCGTATATCGTCATCTCGGTGCGAAAGCGTATAGCCCTCCTCCGCCCTGGGATGTGCGAAGAATGTTGGATTGAAATCAAGACAAACCCCCTGCGCTTCCGCCCAGTCGATCCACTTAGCAAAGCAGGAGGCATCCAGCTCGTTTCGATCGACGTGGTGATCGGTTTCGGAATAACTGGCGTGTACATTCACGCGTTGTTTACCCGGAATCAGCGACATAGCCTTGGCAATATCACGGCGTGCCTCCTCTCCGTTGCGGGCAGCCCCGGGATAATTCCCCGTAGCCATAATGCCCCCGCCATCCAGTCCATCAGGTTTCGTTTCGAAACCGGACACATCATCGGATTGCCAGCAATGCAGAGATATCGGAAGCGCCAGAGCTTTTTCAATCGCTGCATCAACATCAATACCAAACGCTGCGTAGCGCTCCTTAGCCAATTCGTATGCCTTTTCAATACTCATCTCATTCTCCCGTTAGACCGGATATTTGCACAAAAGATAAGAGTAGCCTATCAGGGATCAGGCAACCTTGACTATACCGACCTTTTTTAGCACTATATGGCCATGACAAAAAAGCCATCACCAAACGCTGAAATGCTAGAAAAACAGGATTTCTTTGAGGATTCCGCGCTGCCGATACAGATCCACATTCGCGATCCTCAACCTGAGTTCCCGATGCATCAGCACCAATTTGACGAACTGGTTATCATACTCAAAGGTACCGCGCGTCATGTCATCAACGACCAGAGCTTTTCTGTCAAAGGAGGAGATGTCTTTGTAATTGCGCCCAAAAACAGGCATCAACATCAGGAGATGCACGGTCTATCGCTCGCCAACATTCTGTTCGATTCCAAAGCTCTCGCTATGGAGCAGTGGGACATCCAGACCCTCCCCGGTTTCCACGCACTTTTCCTGCTCGAACCCGTCTACAGAGCCCAGCACAACTTTCGGAGCCATCTACAGCTACCCGAACATGAAATGAAACATGTAACCGATATAATACACAAACTCACCCTGGAGGCAGATAAGCGTAATCCCGGGTACCGTGTCATGGCTAAGTCACTTTTCATGCAGCTCACCGTGCACCTCTCCCGTTGCTATTCCGAACAACCCACAGAGGAATCGATTGACCTACTACGCATTGGCGACGCCATTGCACTCATGGAAACCCATTATTCCGAAAAGATCACCCTCGATATGCTGGCAGTCAGGTCACACCTCTCCAAGCGACACTTCCTGCGTGTCTTCAACGACTGTGTTGGCCGATCACCCATCGATCACCTAATGCACATCAGAATGCAGAAGGCCTGTGAGTTGCTGGCACGCAGCAACCGTACAGTCACCGACATCGCCTTCGCCTGCGGCTTCTCCGACGGCAATTATTTCACCCGCTGCTTCCGCAAGTCCCTCAAACAAACGCCTCTTCAATTCCGAAAAGAGAGATAACAGACAGTTCACAACTGAATCATGTTTGAAGATGCCGGGATGCTATCCGCCATCTAACAGCATAGCAGAACCGTTACTTGCCGATTACCCGATAATCCATAAGAGATCCGGGGTAAAGGTGGAAGCTCTACGACTACCTCTTTTTTCTGTTTTTCTTTCGAGCCTTTGAGGCCTGTTTGCGCTTATTACGTTTACGCGCTTTCTCGGCATCACTCATTCCGTTGCGCGACATTTCCGCGCCGCCACCGGGAGCGCCCATGATACGTGAAAGAATCTGAACCATGGCCGGATTTTCTGTATCCGTAGGATCAACAATATGGCCATCATAGCTCACGAACTCCTGTATGCCGGATGCTTCATCAACTATCACAGCTGCAGGTAACGCGCCCTTAAGTTTCTCCTGTTTCGCCAGCTTCTGTACAGCGGAAGTCTTTACGACCATTGTTGGACAATCATCACAGAAACGACATACATCAGTTTCTACAGCGCTTTCACCGGCAAATGATGCCAACATTAGCCCACAGGGTCGCGGGGCAAGAGTTCCGCCGCACTTAGGACAACAGCCACTCGCATCGGATGAATAATAGTTAATTCCAACAGCGCTGCCGGAGGGCATCTCCTGCGCAACTTCCGGAGCTGATTTCTTACCTTTGAAAAGCTTTTTAAACACAATTCCTATCCTTTTTCATTCATTAGACACATTAAACAACATAAAACAAATCATGACCGCCCGACGCTTCTACGCTTGTTTTTAAGCGCATCACGCGCCTCTGCATACATATCTGCACGCTCTTTGGTAATCATCATATCAATATCGGCGACAGAGTAACCAAAATGGACTACAAGCTTGTGCATCATACGACGCTCATGACTGCTTACATTCCCGTCAGCCAGGCACATCTTCACCAAAGCTCTAAGGAAATATGAGATATTCTTTGAATCGCTTATATTCGGAAGATCCACTTCTCCCGACTGTACACCGGCCAGCAATACGTCCACCTTCTGAGCAGGAAGGCCATGACGCTTAGCCATGGACCGTACCAGCTTCTCCTCCCGGGGGTCTATAACACCGTCAGCCACCATAACGGCAATCACGCACTGAACCAGGTTTTCCCAGAAAATCGGAGTGTTGGGGAGGTCGACAGCTTCACCCGAACGATCCTTCGGGGATTGCCTCCTGGCGAAACCATTAAAGAGAGTGACACCTTCCAGCACCCACGACGTGCTACCATCGTTCTGGGCTATACCGCAATACTGACAGTGACCCGTAGATTCCGCGACCTGTGCCGCGCCGCAACCGGGGCAGTGCAGAGATGTTAGGGCCTCCGACTGTTTACTCTGAACGCCATGCTGCCGGGCAAGCACATAAACATGCGAACGCGGTGTCGATTGACCCCATTGAGGCACAATAAGCCCGGGAACCTTAAGGTTCTCGCGATGGCCCGACCACAGCACACGCACGCTCACCCGATCCATTAACTCCGAAATGCCATCTCCAACCTGCACATCTACGACATCAACGCTTCCCACTGCGGCATCAGCATAAAAGAGACGACGGCCACGTTCATCAGCCATCATATTCATCTGTTCTGATGCCACGAATGCGGGCAGAGCAACAGCATTCAGATAACTGGAAGAGGCAAAAAACTCAGCTGCACGAACATGCCAGAATATTGCGGAAACACGGTCCTCTATAGACTGCAGGTTAAAGGCTGCATCCTGCGCCTGCATCACATCAACACCGCTCACATAGCGGTGAGAAGCGCCTCCCCAGACTTCGGCCTGCGTAATCTCGCTCAAGACCCAATCGTATTCACCGGAGTTGATAAGAGCTTTGCACGAACCGCAGCTCACCGAGGTGGATAGAGTCAGTTTAGTGCCACAGTTAGGGCAATACCCCTCAAGCAGGCCGGGACGTTTAAGCGTACGGGTACCGGGACGCCGCAAGAAGGTCCACACCTCTGTAAAGGTTTCCTCCCTGCCACTGCCCTGCAGTTTCTTTCCAGATTCCAGCGCCAGTAACTCATCGACTGCCGAAGCGGTCACGGCCAGATGCACCGTATCAAAAAATGAATCACTGGCCGCATCAATTAGACGGCAACTCTTCACCGTCACATTACGCATCTCATTCCGCAATCCGGAAGCCTTCTGCATCTCAATCTGCAAAGAGAATCGTTCAAAAATACCATCCGAAATAAAGTGCCGAACACTGGTCATATCCTGTTGGGACCATGCGTACTGCACGCCGGGCAGCATTGCACCGCAACGCCCACATAATGTATCGACATCGAAAAGAGGATCGCGAGCTCTGATATCAGACAAAACGGACTCGACACCATCTTTGCGCATAAGACTGTTTCCACGGCGGATAGTACGTGAAACAGATGCAGAATGCCCCTTCCGATAAGATGTCACCAGGAAAAAAGCCACAACCACAATTATAATAGGTATGCCTATGACCGGATGTTCATATATCAGCCAACGAAACATGGCTCCATCACCGGATGAGCCACCACCACTGGAAAAGCCACCGCCGCCACCGGAGAAGCCACCGCCACCGCCCGAAAAACCGCCACCACCACCGGCACGGGCCATTGCGTAACCAGCGACAAGAGACAGCGATAAAGCGATGAGGCAAAGGAAAACCCTTCGCCACCACAGCAAGCGCAATCGATTCTCAGAACGGGAGAATTTCGATGATTGGTAAAGCAAATTCAAGAGACCCACAAGCTTTGACTACTCCGACTGTGCAGCACCGCAGGCACCGCAGAAACCAGCACCGGGATTAATATCCTTACCGCACTTCACGCATTTAGCGCTCTGCGGGGAACCACAGGCGCTGCAGAACTGCGATCCCAAGGCAATCTTTGCGTTGCACTTCACACAGGAAGCTTCAGCCGCAACCTGCTCGGAACCGCAAGTACCACAGAAGCGTGCACCGGCTGCCAGCGAAGCATTACACTTCACACAGGAGACAGATGAGGATGTCGCAGCGGCTGCGGGTGCAGCAGATGTATCCTGCTTCAATACCCCTCCCATACTGGAAGCTAACTGGCCGCCTACCATCATACCCATCATATTGCCGGCCATTCCCGGATTATCAGCTGCATCGCGTAACGCCTGTGCCGCCTGATATTGCGAGAACTGATTAAGATTACCGACGGCACCCATTGACGCACGCTGATCCATCGCCTTTTCGACCTCTTCCGGAACTGTTACATTCTCCAGAACAAACGAAAGAAGCTCCAAGCCGAGACCATCAAAGACATCATCAAGCTTGCGCTTCATTGCTTCGCCGATCTCATCATACTGCGCCTGCAGATCCAATACAGGGATCTTCAATTCCCCAAGGGCGTCAGAAAGAGACGAAACAACTTTAGTACGCAGCTGCCCCTCAATATCATCTGTACGGTAGGCCTGGCGCGCACCAACCAGACGGGAGATCATCTCCGTCTCGCCCCGCACCTTATAGGCATAATTACCCCGCGCCCTGACGCGAACCATTCCAAAGTCTGAATCACGCAGTATTACCGGAGTAGCAGTGCCCCATTTACGGTCGAGCTGCTCGGTAACGTTCAGGAAGTATACCTCAGCCTTAAAGGGAGAATTGAAGCCGTACTTCCACCCTTTCAGGGTCGACAATATAGGCATGTTCTTCGTCTCAAGCCGGTGTTGCCCGGGATCGAACAGATCTGCAATCTCACCTTCATTCACAAAAACGGCACGCTGCCCGGGACGTACGGTAAGCTGCGCCCCCATCTTTATCTCATGCTCATGACGTTCAAAGCGGTGGACCAACACCCCCGGCGCCTGATCACGCCATTCAATGATATCAATGAATTCTGCACGTAATTTACTGAAAAAACCCATCTCTCATACTCCTTAAAATCTGAAAACCAAGTTAAGGCAGTCTCGTAAAAGGAAAAAGACGAGACAGTACCGAAGCTGCAATATACAACCAAACCACAGGAAATGTCTCTAAAAAAACACCCACAAGCCAATAGGGGCTTGGCAACAGGCGATCTTATAGGTAGTATGATTGGACATTGGCCTGTCTCACACTAGTTGCATGGCAACATACTTAAAGGAATGAATTATGATGAAAACTCGTATAACAACAACAATCAGCCTGTTTTGCGTTATGGCGTCATGCTGCTTACGGGCAGAAATGAAGCCTGTTGTAACAGTTGAGATCACAAGTCTTGCGGATCTCAGTCGTGAAGTCGGTACAGTTGCCGCTGCCTTTGGTCAACCTGCAGTGGGAATGATGATGGCCGGTGGAATGACTCAAGTAGTGCCGGGATACGCCGGCATAGACCAAACCAAACCGGTAACATTACACCTTTTCATGAACACAGACGCGCCGATGATGAGCCCTCCTGTACCTGTCATCTCATTTTCTAAAGGACCCATGGACTTACTGGATCTCCTGAGAAACGGTTACGAGGAGTACTCTAAAGATGCCGGCATTCATCATTTTTCATTAAAGAAAGGTGGTGGCTTCGGTCCTTTTAGTGAGATATACGGCGCAACGGTGGGGACTAGTTTCCTTATGTCTCCCGAGGCCGAGGGGATAACAACACTCAAGAATCTTATTGACAGCAAAACACTCCCTGCATCCGTTGATTGCGAAGGCGTGGTAAAGGCAACAATAAACGTCGCGGAGCTAAGGCCTGCAATTGAAACCGGCCTTAACAGTATGGAGGCCTCTATTACCGCCATGCCGTTAGGTGAAGCGGGGATGGATATGGATCCGGCGGCTATACTCAAGTCTGAACTGGATTTTATAAGACCATTTTTGGGCCAGATTGAAGAGATCACATTCGGAATCAAAGGCAGCGCCACCGATGTTCGTATCTACACAAGAACAAAGATGAAGCCGGGATCAAAGCTCGATGCCATGACAAAGACAATGAAGCTTCCCGCCGAAAGGTACCGTGGTCTCATGAAGAATCGCGCTATCTTCTCCCTTGCCGGAAGCGGCATGGACTCCTTCGACCTTATTGCAGACGAATATGCTAAATTAGTCAGAGATATATACGAGTCAATGCCAGAATCTATGTTACCACTCGGCGCTATGGCTGCAGACAGCATAAAGAAATCCAAGGGCCTTATGGCTGGCGATTTCGCATTATGCATTATCCCAAGCAAAGCTGGTGACAGCTTTGCGCTGATAGAGATGGTTTCAGTTAATGACCCGGCGCGCGCATGGTCATATATGCAGGAAACGCTAAAAACGCTCAACGACACAATGTCGGCTGATTTGCCTTTCTCAATCAAGACCGATGCGCCACGCACATACAAAAGTGCGCGTATCATGCCTATATCTTACTCTATCGACATCGACCAATTCCCCGGCGCAGAGATGATGGATCAGTCAGCAAAAGATCTAATGAAGAAAATATACGATTCCATGAATTATGAGGTAGCCGTTGTCGGCAACGAAATGGTTGTTGTTATGGGTGGTGCAAGCCTAACAGAAAAGATTATCGACAGTGTACTACGCGGCAGCAGCGCAACCACTGAGGCGACGAGAATAACAAATCTCTTCCCTGAGTTTAAAACTGATCCGGTATCAATATGGAATTTTTCACTCATAAAAACGGCTAAGTTGGTTGCCAACATGGTACCTGATGCACCCAAAGATATATTCAACAATATAGCAGATTCCGGGGATGGCATTAGCGGAATGAGCACAATCAAAGATGGTGACTCCCTTACTGGATTGCGCATTTCGATCTCTGAAATCCAGG
The DNA here is from genome assembly GCA_964485765.1 of uncultured Lentisphaerales bacterium. Classification (GTDB taxonomy): domain Bacteria; phylum Verrucomicrobiota; class Kiritimatiellia; order RFP12; family CAZAKU01; genus CAZAKU01. The sequence continues at coordinate 1,332 of CAZAKU010000194.1, read as the reverse complement.
CTCTGATAGGTGCATTTCAAGCCCTTCAGGCACAGGGAATCGACGAAGATAATGTGGAATTCACTATCGAATAAATCTATTTATCTGTAATCGTGCCGGCTTCCCATTCTGCAGAATGAGGGAGCCGGTTTCTTACACAGACAGAGGCATAAGTGATTACAAACCCTACGCCCTCACAGGAACAAGCCTGCCGGAAAAACGAGAAGAGGAACGTCACCCCTAAATGGGTTATATGGACCTTCCTCATTATCGCTATCGCCGGATCGCTTCTACGCCTGAGCGGCATACTGCGCGGCAGAGATGATTCTATCCCGTTTCACCCCGATGCACCCAAACAGGTTCATGCGCTAGAAAACTATATGCACGGTCAATATGTGTTTTATATCCATAAACGCGCATACGATGGATACCCTCTGTTTCTGGAACATTTAGATGAGTGGATAATACGCCCCTCCTACGCAATCTACCGACGCGCTCACGACTGGATCAATCCCGACTCCGCCCCCCTCTCCCCTTACCCGCAGTACACCACGCTTTACCGGACATCACTACTGTTGCGTGCTCTGTACGGAATCATAACCGTACTGCTAACCTACTCTGTTGCACGGCGTTTATCACTAGGCTATAAGGCGTCGCTTATTGCCATGGGCATCGTTGCGTTCTCTCCTCTATCGATAGCTGTCGCTCATTTCGCAACCGGAGACATAGGGTGCGACCTCTTTATAGCGCTTACAATAGCATCCCTGGCCATACACATTAAAAGGGGTAATCGGATACTGCTCTTCATTGCCGGCATAATGAGTGCATTTGCATTTGCTGCGAAGTATAATGGCGGTCTGGCTGTCGTAATTGTGGGCATCTACATTACCTGTCTGTCACTGCGCAGTAAGCCCCTCATAAAAACCTTTATAACCTCATCACTTATCAGTACATGCGGTTTCTTTGCAGGGGTTGTAGCTGCTATCCCGCAACTTCTTGTCGACCCTGAAAGAACAATAGGCCTCATGGTTAAAATGACTGATTTTATACGCGGTTACGCCGCACCTGTCGGACTTATGGATGGGCCTCTTCTGCCGCAGATCATTTATTCATTCAGAACCAACAGCATGGACCTCTGGCAATCTCTGGGATGGATCACCCTGCCTGTATCAATTCTGGCAGCCATAATTGCAATTTGTAAATTATTCCGCAGCGGCGGAGACAACATGTCGCAACGAACAAATGCACTAATGGTTGCCATCACCTGTTTCGCCCCTATGGCAATGTTTATTGCGCTTGCCGGCAAACCGGTATCTCACCCATTTCACTTCAGTTACCTGGTAGTACCGATTG